>JAEWCJ010000058.1 GCA_023390695.1 Pseudomonadota bacterium
GTCCAAAGCTGCCAACGCAGCCCGGATCCGATGAAACCTCGCCAGAGGAAGAACAAAAACGGCAGAAGAAAAACGGCACCGATGGCGCGGCCGAGCAGACGATGCCCCCATTCCCACCAGAAAATGACCTTGAACTCGGACAGCGTCATCCCGCGATTGACCTCGCGGTATTGCGGAATGGCCTTGTACTTGTCGAATTCAACGTGCCACTGCGCTTCCGTCAGCGGCGGAACGACACCCGTGACCGGTTTCCACTCCGTGATCGACAGCCCCGATTCCGTCAGGCGGGTCGCACCGCCGACCAGAAGAGTTGCGACGACAAGGGCCGCGACGGCAAGCAGCCAGATGCTGATGGCGCGGCGGCGGAAAGCCGGCGGCGGGGCCGGTATGGGATTTGAGTTTAGCATGCGGATCGGACATATAGTCGGTTCGTTCCGGCCCGTCACCCTGCTGTTCTGCAACCATGCCGATCCGAATTCGCAAACTGATAGGCGCGATCGCGCTTCTGGTTCTGGTCACCGTCTGGGCGCTGCTCGCCATGGCTGTGGCGCAATTCGTCTTTGCGTCCAGCAACAGTCTTCTGGCCGGGCTCTTTTATGTCGTCGCCGGCCTCGGCTGGGTGTTGCCGGCGATGCCGCTGATCAGTTGGATGTCGCGGCCGCGCGATTGATCAGGCGGCCGGGCTGCGGCGAAAGCCGTTCCACATCGCCGTGGCGGCGCCCGACATCAGCACCTTCAGGTAGCGCAACTGCTGATATTCGCCATTGACCGAAATGCGCGGCAAGGCCGTCATATGCTGGCGATGTTCCGGGAACAGAACGCCGGGCCTTGTGGTCACGGCCGTCCTGAAACCGAGTTCCGCGGCAATCCGGTACTCGCGCGGGCCGGCCGCGCTCAGATCCCCGACCGGATAGGACAGATGGTCGGCGCGTGTGCCGATCGCCGCCTCGATCACCGACCGGCTCATCGCCATTTCCGAGCGGGCCGCCTCCTCCGTTACCTTTGCCAGCATGACGTGATTCACGGTATGCGCGCCGATCGTGCAGAGCGGATCTTTGGCCAGCAGCGCCAGATCATCCCAGGTCATGCAGAGTTCGGCACACAACACCTTCATGTCGACGCCATAGCGCGCGCACAGATCGCGCACGACCAGCCGCAATTCCTGCTCCGTCCGGTGGCTGCGCAGCCACCAGTAGAGATGATCGAACACCTCGGCTTTTTCAGCCGCCGTCCGGCAATCAAACGTTTTCTCGATTCCATTCATCGACAGCCCGACGCGTGAATTGCCGGCGATCACCTTTTCAAGCGCCAGCCACCACATCTCCCCGATCCGGTCCGGGAAGCTGGTTGGAATATACAGCGCGAACGGCGCCTCGTGCTGGCGCAAGATGGGATAGGCCCATTGCAGGACGTCGAGATAGCCGTCATCGAATGTCAGGCAGACGAAACGGCGGCGGAAATCGCCCTCCATTATCCGCCGATGCATTTCGTCCAGCGACACGATGTCGATTTTGGAGCGCCGCAGGTTCGTCACGACGTCCGAGAAAAAGGCCGGCGAAATTTCCAGCAGACGGTTAGGCTGAAAACCGTCCAGCCGCGGCGGCCGGACGTGATGCAGCGTCAGGATAACGCCGACGCCCTGGACAAAGGGCTGCATGGCCAGATGCGCGCCACTGAAATACAGTGTCTCCAGGCCAGCTCGAATAATGGATTTTTTCAGTCCGGGCACGGAATTCCTCGAATTTCGTTCAGATGGTGCCAACGCTTTATTGAGATTTCTTTGCCAGCTTGGCCCCGCAAGGAAGCGAGCCTCCGGATGAACGTCGCCATCAAATATCCGTCTCCGGACCCGGCGGAGGAGCCGCGCCCGCCGGCCGGCGCCCGCTTTTCCCGCATCGAGATATTCCGCGATCCGGCTCAGGCCGCACCGCATTGGCGAGCGATCACGGATTCGGGCGGCATCTTCTCGCCCTACCAGGCCTATGACTGGGTCCGTCTCTGGCACCAGCATGTCAGCGGTCCGGCCGGACAGACGCCCTACATCGTGGTCGGCTTCAACGATGATGGCGCGCCTCAGTTCCTGTGGCCGCTGGTCCGCGGCAAATTCGGGCCGTACAACGTGGTATCCTTTTTTGGCGGCAAGCACGCCACGTTGAATATTGCACTCTGGCAGCGGAATGCGGCGCAAGACTTCACCGCCGCCGACATGACCGCCGTCCTGCGCGAGATCGCCCGGCAGGCGCCCGAACTCGACTTCGTGATGCTGTCGAACCAGCCGGAACGCTGGCGCGACCTGCCCAATCCCTTCGCGCTGCTGCCGCACCAGACCGGCACCGAGGACAATTTTGTGCTGCGGCTGGGCCTGCCCGGCGCTCAGATCATCGAACGCGAAATCTCTTCGACGATGCGCAGCCGCTTGCGGAACAAGGAGCGCAAACTCGCCAAGCTCACGGACTATCGCTACGCGAAAGCGGAGACAGAAGCGGATACCAAACGCCTCCTGGATGCCTTTTTCGAGCAGAAAGCCACGAAGCTGACCGCGCTCGGCCTGGGGAATGTGTTTGCTCAGCCGGGCGTCGAAAGCTTCATTCGCGCCGCCTGTGACGAAGGTCTGGCGGACGGCAAACCGGTCATCGAGTTGCACGCACTTGAAGGCGGCGGCGAGATGCTGGCGCTATTCTCCGGCATTCACGACAATTACCGCTTCACATCCTCGTTCAACTCGCACACAGGAAGCGAGTATTCCCGCCAAAGCCCGGGGCTGATCCTGCTGCAACACCTGATCGTCGACTGCGCCAATCGCGGCTTTGAAACTTTCGATATCGGTCCCGGCGAAGCACGCTACAAAACGTTCTTCTGCAAGACCTTCGAGCCGATCTTCGACAGCATTCTGCCGCTGTCCCCGCGCGCTCATGCGGCCGCCGGGCCGCTACGGACCTTCTTCGCCATGAAGAGCGCGATCAAACGAAATCCGACATCGTGGCGGATCGCGTCGGCCATCCGCGGCCTGCTGAACAGGATCAGAGGCCGCAAGTCCGAATCCGCGGCGGACTGACCCGATCCACACGAATGCAATCAGGCGGCCGCCGGTCGCGGTTGCGTGACCTCTCGCGGCGTTCCCAGAAGCACGGTCACGTCGGTGAAGCCGGCAGCGATCAGGCGGTCGCGCGCAGCCTGCGTCACCGGATGCGCCAGATCGGTCGCCACCAGCACCGCGCGCGGGGCAATGCGGGCGAAGGGTTCCGTCGTCATTTCCGGAACCGCGCCGGCGTCGATGACAACATGATCGTAAGTGCGGGCCAGCGCCTCCAGCGCCATGACCAGCCGCGGCGACGCCAGAATGGCACTCGCCTCGCCGGCGACCTTCCCGGTAGCGACAAGATGCACCCGTGAAAACTTGTCGCGCGTCATGATCTGCCCAAAGCTCGCCGTTCCGCGCACCAGTTCGGCAAATCCGGGCGCATCGGGATTGGTCGAGATGACCGCAAGATTCGGTGCGGAAAGCGCGAGATCGGCCAGCACCACGCGGCCGCCTTGCGTCGCGAGACCGCGCGCAAGGCCGAGCGCCGTATATGTCGTGCCGACATTGCGCGCCGCGCCGACCACGGTGATCCTGCGTCCGGCTTCACCGAGCTGCCGCAGCGCTTTTGCCAGTTCGTCGATCGCCATGACGGTTTGCGCCGGTGCCGTCTGTCCGGCAGCATCGTCTGTCGCCGGCTTCTTGCGACGGAAGAAATTGAAGCCAAAGCGCGAAGCCGGATCGCGGGGCTTCGGCGGGATCTGCGCACGTGACGCCGTCTGCGTCCCCTCGCCCAGCAGCGAACCCGAAATCACGAAGGCGCTCGCCACGAACGCAGCCGCCAGGGTCGAAATCAGCACAATCGGAATTTTCTTCGGGAAGATCGGAATATTGGTGGCGGTGGCGCGGGAGATCACCCGCGCATCCACCGGCGTGGCATCCAGGCTGTCGCGTGCGGAGGCTTCGCGATATTTCGCCAGATAGGATTCCAGCAGGTCGCGCTGAGTCTTGGCTTCGCGATCCAGGGCGCGCAACTGCACGTCCTGGCCGCTGGAGGCGGCGATCTGGTTTTTCAGGCGGTCCATCGTCGCATTGAGGGTTTCGACGCGAGCGCCGGCAATGCGGGCGTCGGTCTCCATGGCCCGGACCTGGCGGTCAAGTTCGCCGCGGATCTGCGTATCGAGCGCGTTGATCTGCGCCCGCAATTCCTGAATGCGCGGATGCAGTTCGAGCAATGTCGAGGACTGCTCGGCAAGCTGCGCCCGCAGCGTGACGCGCTGCTCAACCAGGCGCTTGAGCAGATCGGAATTGGCGATCTCGGCAGAATCGATCGGACGCCCGGACTTGAGAAGCTCGCGGATCAACCGCGACTTGGCCTCAAGCTCGGCCTGGCTGGCGCGGGCGGCGGTGATCTGCGAGGTCAGTTCCCCCAATTGCTGCTGCTGCAGGCTGGAGCTGTTGGGGCCGACAAACAGGTTGGACTTGGCGCGGAAATTCTCGACGGCGGATTCGGCCTCGGCCACTTTGGGCCGCAGCTTCTCGATCTCCGTCTGCAGCCATTGGCTGGCGCTGCGCGTCTGTTCGCGGTTCGCCGCCCGCTGGATGTCGAAATAGGTGTCGATGATGGCGTTGGTCACGCGCGCGGCGAGCTCGGGATCGCGCGACTGAAACTCGACCTGGATGACGCGCGACTTGTCGATCGGCAGGACGCTCAGGCGCTGATAGAAATTCGCCAATACGCGGTCTTCCGGCGACTGGTGGAGCGCATCCCGGCCGAGACCGAACAGGGACAGGATCGTACCGGACAGCGAAACGCCGCGGCGCACCGGATCGAATTCCGGCAAGTCGCCGAGCTTGAATTCCTGGATGACGCGCAGCGCCAGATCGCGCGACATCAGGATCTGCGCCTGGCTGGTGATCGCCTCCGGATCCACGTCGGTGCGGTCGATGGAGGTGCTTTTCTCCGCATCCGGCCGCAGGAAGATGTTTTCCTTGCCGACCACCAGAAGCCGGGCCTCCGACCGGTAGATCGGGGTTGCCACATTCACGAAGATCAATGCGCCGAGCGCGGCGATCAGCGTCGGCAGGATGACCCACCATCTCTTCCGCCACAGATCGCGGCCAAGTTCGCTCAATTCCAGACCGCCCTCAGAGGACCGTCGATTGCCGCCGCGTTCGATCGAACCCACGCTCATACCCTTCACCGATTCCGGACTTGGAATGTCGACGATCATTAACGGGTATGGTTTCCGCGACGTTAATCCTGGCGTGTTGCGGCCCGAAAGCGCCGGCAAGCCGGTAAGGAAGCATTAACCCAACCTTCCGCTAATCGGCCCCGGTTTCCCTCCGGCGCGGATTCGCAAGATGGGGCATTTTTCGCTGTTGAACGGCACGGCGGCAGCCATGCCCATGCCGGCGCATGCGGCTCGCGTTGCCGCGGCCGCCGCCAGCGCGGAGCGGCCGCAATGACTGCGCCGGAGCGCACGCTCAAGATCCTGCATGTATTCCGCTCCCCGGTCGGCGGGCTGTTCCGGCATGTGCTCGACCTCGTGGACGGCCAGTCCGCGCGCGGTCATCAGGTCGGTCTGATCACCGACAGCACCACCGGCGGCGCGCAAGCCGAAGCGAAACTCGCCGGCATGGCCGACCGCTGCGCCCTCGGCATCACCCGCATTCCGATGAGCCGTCACATCGGTCCCGGCGACGTGCAGGCGGTCCTGCACACCTCGCGGCGCATCGCGCAAACCCGCCCCGACGTCGTGCATGGCCACGGCGCCAAGGGCGCCGCCTATGCCCGGCTCGCCGCCAAACGACACGCCATCACCGCCTATACGCCGCATGGCGGCAGCCTGCATTATCGGCCGCAGGCCCCGGTCGGCTTTCTGTACATCGCGCTTGAAAAGATGCTGCGTGCGCGCACCGACCTGTTCCTGTTCGAAAGCGACTTCGCCGAGCGGAGTTTCCGGCAATTGATCGGCGAACCGCAGGCGATGGTCCGGGTCGTTCGCAATGGCGTCGGCGAACCGGAATTTGCCGAAGTCCCGCTCAATGCCGACGCGACGGACCTGCTCTATATCGGCGAACTTCGCGACATCAAGGGCGTCGATATTCTGCTCGATGCGCTCGCCACGCTGCATCAAACCGGAACGCCGCTGACGGCAACCATCGTCGGCGATGGGCCCGCCCGGCAGACGTTCCACGACCAGGCTGACCGGCTTGGACTGAACGGGGCGGTGCGGTTCATGGCCCCCATGCCGGCGCGGCAAGCCTTTGCGCTTGGCCGGCTGGTGGTGGTGCCGTCGCGCAAGGAATCCCTGCCCTATATCGTCCTGGAAATCGCCGCGGCAGGAAAACCCATGATCGCGACCCGCGTCGGCGGCGTTCCGGAAATCTTCGGACCGCAAAGCGACCGTCTCATCGCTCCCGGCGACAGCGCCGCACTTGCAGACACTTTGCGACATTCCGTTAACCATCCGGAAATCATGGCGACCGACGCAGGCTTGTTGCGCGAGCGCATTCGCACCACTTTTTCCCTGACAAACATGGTCGAAAGCGGAATCAGTGCCTATCGCTCCGCGATAGCCGCCAACAAAAAGCTAAATTGACATAAGCTTTTGTTGAAATTCTTCCGATAAGACCGTCCCGACACAAAAAGGCGGCGTACGGATCAACCGTGCGACACAAGCCTTGTCAGGGTGGCGTATATGGTTGAGTTGAACGCTCGCGAGATGCTGAGCGCGGCGTCGGCTGCGTCGGCAACATTGCCAGGCCGCGCGGCAAAGCCGCGTGATACCAAGACATTGTCGCCGGCGGCGATCGCCGCCGCATCGCAGCAGCCAGGCCCTGCCTATTCACCGGTCGTGCTGACCGGCTTGGTGCGCGCCATCGAATGCGTGCTGATTTCACTGGTCGGGATATTCACCTGCCTTGCCTATATCGGCCCGCAACAGGGTCTCACATGGACATACGGCATCGCCATCGTCGTGATTGCCACGCTGAGCGTCGTCGCGTTCCAAGCAGCGGATATCTATCATATCC
>JAEWCJ010000424.1 GCA_023390695.1 Pseudomonadota bacterium
CCTGGCAGCGGCAGCCGCCGAAATCGTCCTTTCGCTTCGGGCAAGTCTGACAAGGATCCCGCATCCACTCGGTTCCGCGAAACGCATTGAAGGCCGGGGAATTGCGCCAGATATCCGCGAGCGCGCGGTCGCGTACCGACCAGAATTCAAGTCCGGGAATGACTTCCGCGGCGTGGCAGGGCAGCACATTGCCGGACGGCGTCACGTTCAGCGAACGGCGTCCCCAGCCGCTCATGCAGGGCTTCGGATAGCGGGCGTAATAATCCGGTACCACGGCATCGATGACGATGCGGCCCTGGTATTGCTTTCGCAGGGCATCGACCGCCGCGACCGCCTCTGCCACCTGCTCGCGCGACGGCATCAAGGCCGACCGGTTTTTCAGCGCCCACCCATAATATTGGGCATGCGCGATCTCGATCCGGCCCGCTCCGAATGACACCGCAAGATCGACCATCGCGGCAATGCGGCCGATATTGGCGCGGTGCACGACCATGTTGACGGTCAAGGGAAGACCAAGCCGCACCGCCGCCGCGGCAAGCGCCTGCTTGCGCGCAAAGGCGCCGCGATAGCCGGCGATATGGTCGGCGGAATCCGGTTCGCTGTCCTGGATCGAGATCTGGACGTGATCGAGCCCGCCTTCCGCCAGCCGGCCGAGTGTCGCGTCCGTCAGGCCGACCGCGGACGTGATCAGGTTCGTGTACAATCCGGCCTCATGCGCGGCGGCTGCGATCTCGACCAGATCGCGGCGCGCGCCGGGCTCGCCCCCGGACAAATGCACCTGCAGCACACCGAGCGCAGCCGCCTCCCTGAAGACGCGCGCCCAGGCCGCGGTATCGAGTTCATCCTTGGGGGCGTCCAGCGCCAGCGGGTTCGAACAATAGGGACAGCCGAGCGGACAGCGATGCGTCAGCTCGGCCAGAAGGCCGAGCGGCGCCGGCGGGCTGTGCGCGGCCGATCCCATGTCACAGCTCCAGCAGCTTCTTGTCCGCCAGCGACGACATCAGGGCGGAGACATCCATGCGGATGCGCTCGCGCGGCGCGTTATAGGTCCTGGCGAGATCGTCAATGATGGCGGCGAATGTCGCTTTTCCGGTGCATCGCTCGAGGATGGCAAGCGCGATGGCATCCGGCTTGAACACCCGCTCCGGCGCCAGCAGTACCCAGCCGCCCTGCGCCTCGTTGTGCACCAGCCGCACGCCGTGCGGCAGTTTCGGCCTGGCCTCATCTGCGACGATCGCTTTCGCCGGCTCGTTCACGCGTCACTCCTCCGGGACAAAGGCGCCAGGCGGCGCATGTTTTGGATCCACATAGGCATGGTGCAACGCATCCAGCATCGACCAGAGCACGCTGCACTTGAATTCCAGCGCGGCCAGCACCAAAGCCTGGGTGTCGGGTGTCCGGGCATTCTGCTTGACGTAGTCGAGCGCGAAATCGGCGTCGCGCTGCGCCTGCGGCGGGCGCTTCTCGAAATAGGAGAGCGTCTCGCGCGTGACGAAGTCATAATTCGCCAGCATGCCGTCCATCCGCTCGCCGATGATGACCGGCGAGAACAATTCGGTGAGCGAGGATGCGATCGCTTCCAGCAGCGTTTTCTCGCGCACGAAACGGACATACGCATCGACGGCGAAGCGGGTGCCCGGCAGCAGACCCCGCAACGACGTCACATAGTCGCGGTCAAGCCCAAGGCCGTCGGTCAGTTTCAGCCAGCGGGCAATGCCGCCGTCGCCGTCCTGCTCGCCATCGTGATCGACCAGACGCGAGCGCCAGATGCGCCGAATTGCGGAATCCTCGCAGCGCGCGATCAGGCTGGCGTCCTTGATCGGGATCATCGCCTGATAATAGTAGCGGTTCAGCGCCCAGGCCTGCACCTGGCCCTTGCTGCAGCGTCCCCCATGCAGCAGCGCATGAAACGGGTGCAGACGATGATAACGCCGGGCGCCGATATCGCGCAAAGCGGCTTCCAGTTCATCGGCGCTGAGCAGCCTCACAGCACGATCTCCATGCCATCCTCGGCAATCTCGATGCCGGCCTGTTCGACAAGGCGGCGTTCCGGCGATCCGGCGACCAGCACCGGATTGGTGTTGTTGATGTGAATATAGATGCGGCGCCCCGGCAGGCCAGCCAGCGCGGCCAGCGACCCGTCGTCGCCGTCGATGGGCATGTGCCCCATCCGCCGCCCGGTCTTGGAGCCGGTGCCGGACACGATCATTTCATCGTCCGCGAACAGCGTGCCGTCGAACAAGATGACGTCCGCCCGCTCCAGGCGCTGGCGGATCGCCGGCGTCAATGCCGCAACGCCCGGCATGTAGAGCAGGCGCTTGCCGTCGCTGACGAGTTCGACTCCGACATTGACCGCGGATTCCTCAATTTCGGGCTCGCCGTTCTCCAGGAACAGCGGCACCTTGCCAGGCACAGCGAAAATCGCGGCGCTGACCTCACCGATGACCAGCGTTTCTCCAAGGGTCATCGCGCGGTGCGCCACGGTTTGCGGATCGAGGACCGCAAACATTGGATTGCCGGCCAAGACCGCAAACGTCGCCGCCGTCGCATAAAGGGTGAAGGGCTGACGTTCGCGGAGGCTGAGCAGCCCGGCGGTCTGATCGATCTCGGCGCCGGTCAGCAACACCGCCGCAATGGGCGAGCTCCGAAGGTCCGGGCCGGGATGCAGGCTGCGGTTGGCCAAGATCTGCGTCCGCAAATCCGGCGAGGCGTTGAGCAGCAGCCAACTCCCCTCCCCGACGCCGACCGCAACCGACGCCTGGCTGCGGGGCCGCACACGCGCATCCCTGGCCCATGCCAATCGGCACACCGCGCAATTGCAGTTCCATTGCGGATAACCGCCGCCCGCCGCTGCGCCCAACACAACGGCGGTCAGTCGCCCCATGCGACGCTCATCACAAGCGGCTGGACGTCAGGATCAGAATTCCGCCGGCAAATAGCCGTTGATCTCGAGGCCGATACAGATTTCGACGAGCGTCGGCGTGGTCCAGGCCATGATGCTTCCTCTCCGAATTGCTTCGAAATGTCGCTTCTGCAGTCTCTCATTTAAGCCTAACGCACGAACAGGCCGATTGTCACCATATCGCGGGCCAGTTTGTGTAACGGTTCCAGTTTATCCCTTGAGGAACTCTATGGTATTGACGCCCGGTTGCCAGCCCGGTCCACCACGTCCGGAAGCGGGCCATGCTGCGCCGCACGCTCGTGCGAAAGGGAGTTTGGGAGAACGCCATGACCTATGTGACTGAAGAAAACCTGACTGATCTTGCCATCGAACGCTGGAGCAATATTCCCGATCCGCGCCTGCGTCAGGTCATGACCTCCCTCGTCAAGCATCTGCATGGGTTCGTGCGCGACGTCGAACCGACCCAGCCGGAATGGTTTGCCGCGATCCAGTGGCTGACCGCGATCGGCCAGATCAGCACCGGCAAGCGGCAGGAATTCATCCTCGCATCCGACGTGCTCGGCATCAGCATGCTGGTCGATGCGATCAACAACCGCGCACCGGGCAAGGCGACGCCGTCGACCGTGGAAGGCCCGTTCCATATCCCGGATTCGCCTGAAATCGCCGATGGCGGCAACATGGCGGCCGGCGCGCCGGGCATTCCCTGCTTCGTCAGCGGCCGGGTTCTCGATCTCGACGGCAAACCGATCGCCGGCGCAATGCTCGACATGTGGCAGACCGACGGCGAGGGCCTTTATGAAGCCCAGATCGACGGCGCCGAAGGCTACATGCGCGGCATCTATCACTCAAACACGGACGGCAGCTACACGGTCAGGACCGTCGTACCGATCGGCTACACCATTCCCATGGACGGACCGATCGGCGTGCTGATGAACCAGACCAGGATCAGCCACATGCGGCCGGCCCATATCCACTTCCATCTCGCCGCGCCCGGCTACAAGAGCCTGACCACCCATCTGTTCCAGAAGGGTTGCGACTTCATCGATACCGACGTGGTGTTCGGCGTGAAAGAAGCGCTGATTGTCGAGTTCGTGGAGAAGCCAGCCGGCACGGCGCCGAACGGCGACAAGGTCGATACGCCGTTCTACGAAGTCAAATACGACTTCGTGCTGGCTCCCGCCGCGGAAGGACAGAAGGCGGCCTGATCCCGCGTCCTCACGAGCAATTTTTTGAGAGCGCCCCGCCCTGTGCGGGGCGCTGCCGTTTGGCAGCTTGCGTGGTTCGCGCCGGGCATTAAACATCGAAGCCTGCGAAATCAGTGTTGAGGAATACGCGCGTGTTGCGGCCGATCGCGGAACGAGGACAAAGACGCAAGTCTCGCATGATC
>JAEWCJ010000093.1 GCA_023390695.1 Pseudomonadota bacterium
GCGCAAGGGCGCACGCAAGGGGCCGGCGGGAAACACGCCGGCATTGCCGAGACCGCGGCGGCCGTCCACCACGACCAAGGAGAAGTCCTTCTTCAACGACGGGTTCTGCAGGCCGTCATCCATGACGATCACGGTCGCGCCTTCGGCTTTCGCCAGCGCCGCGCCGGCGGCGCGATCGCGCGCGACGATCACCGGTGCATGCCGCGCCAGCAGCAGCGGCTCGTCACCGACATCGGCGGCGCGGTGTATTGACGTGTCCACAAGCACCGGTCCGGCCAGCCGGCCGCCATAGCCGCGCGTCAGCACGAAGGGCTTTCCGCCCTCCTGTGACAGCCATTGCACAAGCGCGATGGCGGTCGGCGTCTTGCCGGTGCCGCCGAGCGTGAAATTGCCGACGCAGAGAACCGGAATGCCGGCGGATTGCCCCGCGCGCCGCATGCGCGTGGCGGCAATGGTTCCGTAGATGAAGGCTGCGGGCCACAACAGGCGGGAGAGGAGACCGGGCTTTTCCCACCAGAAGGCCGGCTCACGCATCGTGCGACCCGTGTTCGAGCCGCAATTGCAGCAGATACGGTTCGAGCTCCGCCATCGTGCGTCGCAATGCGCCGCCCAGACGTTCGACGGTCTTCTGGCCGGCGCTGGCCACGGCCTTGCGGGCGTTGATGTCGGTCAGCCAATAGGCGAGGCGGTCGGTCAGCCGGTCGACATTCTCCACTTCGGCGGCGCCGCGCGCGGCATCGAGCGCCGCATAAATCTCGGTGAAATTCCACACATGCGGCCCATGCAGGATGGAGGCGCCGAGCTTCACCGCCTCGATCGGATTCTGCCCGCCATGTTCCACCAGCGAACCGCCCATATAGACGATGGGCGCGAGACGATAGATCAGTCCGAGTTCGCCCATGGTGTCGGCGATGTAGATGTCGGTCCTCGGATCCGGCAGCGCGCCGTGCGAGCGCAGCATGGCGCGCATCTGCGCGGCGGTGGCGATATCGAGGATGCCGCGGCCGCGCTCGGGATGCCGCGGCACGATGATCGTGAGCAGGCCGGGAAAGCGCTGGCGCAGGCGGCGATGCGCTTCAACGATGACAGCCTCTTCGCCCGGATGCGTCGACGCGGCGGCGATAACCCGGCGATTGCCGATGGCCGCCGTCAGCGCGTCGAGCCTGGCGGCGTCCGCCGGCGGCGCCGGAACGTCGAGCTTGAGATTGCCGGTCACCTGCACCGCGCGGGCGCCGAGCTGTTGAAAGCGGTCGCCGTCGAGCGCCGATTGCGTCAGGCACAGGTCGAATTTGCCGAGCAGCGCGGAGGCGGTCTTCGACACCGAACGCCAGCCCTTGAAGGATTGCTCGGACATGCGTCCGTTGATCAGCACCAGCGGGATGCGCGCCTTGCTGCTGGTCAGGATCAGATTGGGCCAGAGGTCGGATTCGACAAAGAGGCCGAGATTGGGCCGCCAGTGACTGAGGAACTGATAGACGAAACGCGGCGCGTCGAGCGGGATGAATTGATGGATGACGCCCGCCGGCAATCGGGCTTCTGCGACATGAGCGGAGGTCACCGTGCCGGTCGTCACCAGCACCTGCATGTCCTGCGCGCGCAATTGCTCGATCAGCGACAGCGCCGCCAGCAATTCGCCGACGCTGGCGCCATGCACCCAGACCAGCGATCCGGGCGGACGCGGCAGCGTCGCTTCGCCGCGGCGCTCCACCATGCGTTCGGGATGTTCCTTGCCGCGTTTCAGACGCCGCGCCAGCAGCACCGGCGCGAGCGGCGTCGCCGCCGCCATCATCCGGCGGTAGGCGCGCAACCCGAATGGCAGGCGCTCAGCCACTGTGCCGGCTTTCGGCGGTGCGATCGACGATGGCATAGGCGCGCGCCGTCACCGCGTTGAGTTTGTCCTCAACGGCCTTGCGTGCGATTTCCAGCGCGTCGTTGTCGGCATCGGGTGCGACCCAGTCGGGATCATCGACCACGCCGGCCATGCGGCTGAAAGGCAGATTGATGGTCGAGCGGTCCCAGTTGTTGAGCTGCACGCGCCGGCTGGAGGCGATGGCGACGGGATAGATTGGGCGTCCGGAATCGCGCGCCAGCCGCACGATGCCCTGTCCGGCCACGCGCGCAATTTTCGGCACGTCCGCAGTCAATGCCACGTTGTATCCCTCACTCAGGGCCTGCAGCATCTGCCGGTAGGCCCCGACTCCGCCCTTGCGATGGAATTCTCCGCCATGATCGCCCGAACCGCGAATGGTCTCAACACCCAGCCATTCGGCGGCAATGGCGTTCATTTCACCGTCCCGATGGCGTGAAATCAGGGTTTTGGCGCGGTAGCCTTCCTTCTTGATGAACGGGGCCATGAAATGCTGGCCGTGCCACATCGCGAGAATGATCGGCAGATCAGGACCGACACGCTCATAGATATCGTGCGGTTCGGTCTTGAGCGAACTGGTGAGATGCACGAAGCGCAGATATTCGGCGGCGAGCACGCCCACCGTTTTCTGCACCCAAGGGGCACGCGCAAGCCTGCGTGAAGACAGCATCCGAAGATCCGAGCGGCGTTAGCGGACGGATTGTCCCGGCGCGGTCTGCGCCGTCGCATCCGGATCGAGCAGCCGGTGCAGGTGGACAATGAAATAGCGCATTTCGGCATTGTCCACGGTCTGCTGCGCCTTGGCTTTCCAGGCGTTATAGGCTGTTGCGTAGTTTGGAAATATCCCAACCACATCGAGCTTGGCGAGATCCTTGAATTCGACGTCGTCGATCCGCTTCAGCTCACCCCCGAAAACCAGGTGAAGAAGCTGTTTGCTCGTTGCCTGTTCGGACATCAATCTTCCTCAGCCAAAACTGTTACGGTGGCGCCGCACCAGGTCCAGCATTTCCGCGTGGCGGGCCCATCCTGCCGCGACGACTGCGCGATGCGTGGGATCGTGCAAGTTGTAGACCAGCTTGTCGCCGGTCAATGTGGTCATCGCACCGCCGGCTTCGTGCACCAAAAGGTCGGCCGCCGCAAGGTCCCAATCATGGGCATTGACAGAGGCCATTGCGGCGTCAAGCCGGCCCTCGGCCACCCAGGTCAGCCGCAACGCCAGCGAGTGAACTTTGGGCTCTCGCGCGATCTCGGCGAGACTTGAGAGGCGCTCCAGATAGCGGGCGGGCGCGGCCACCCTGGCGCCGGTCAGCGCCTCGCCGCCGCTCGCCCGAATGGGCTCGCCATTGCGGGTGGCGCCATGCCCGAGGGCGGCGAGATACAGGTGGTCGTCCACGGGTGCATAGACCCCGGCGACGACCGGCCGGCCATGCTCCACCAGGGCGGCGCAGATGCACCAGTCGGGCAGCCCGGCGAGATAGGCGCGCGTGCCGTCGATCGGATCGGCGATATAGAGCGCATGCCCTTCCAGACGCGACCTGTCGTCGTGGCTTTCCTCGGACAGCCAGCCGATCTCCGGGCGGGAGAGTTTTTCCCGCAGCAGGGCATCGACGGCCATATCCGCTTCGCTGACCGGTGAATTGTGGCCCTTGGTCCAGCTCTTGATCGGACCGCGAAAGGTCTTCAGCGCGACCGCGCCGGCCTCGCGCAGCACAGCGCCGAGACGCTCTGCTTCCCGCCGGTAGTCATGCGAAAGCTCATTGGCCTGCAATGGTCAGCCCTTCCACCCGCACGGTCGGCGCATTGGTGCCGTAGCGGAATTGCAGATCGTTCGCCGGCGTCAGGGAGGCGAACATGTCGAACAGATGTCCGGCGATGGTCACTTCGCTGACCGGATAAGCGAGCTCTCCATTCTCGATCCAGAAGCCGGAGGCGCCGCGGCTGTAATCGCCGGTCACCAGATTGGTGCCCATGCCGATGAGATCGGTGATGTAGAAGCCAGTGCCGGTCTCCGCGATCAGCGCCTGCGGCGTGAGCGGGCCCGGCTCGAGATACAGATTGGTCGGACTGGGCGAGGGCGGCGAGGAGACGCCACGCGAAGCATGCCCGGTGGTGACGAGGCCGAGCTCGCGCGCGGTCGCGCTGTCGAGCAGCCAGGATTGCAGCACGCCGTTGTCCACGATCATCAGCTTCTGCACCGCGACGCCTTCGCCGTCGAAGGGATGCGAGCGCAGGCCGCGCTTGCGCAACGGGTCGTCGACGATGCGGATGGAATGGCCGAAGAGTTTCTCGCCGAGCTTGTCCTTGAGAAAGCTGGTCTTGCGCGCAATCGACGCGCCGTTGGCGGCGCTGGCGAGATGCCCGACCAGAGATCCCGCCACTCGCGGATCGAAGATCACCGGCGCGGTTTGCGTTTTCACCTTGCGCGGATTGAGCCGTTTGATGGCGCGCTCGCCGGCCTGCCGGCCGATCGCCGCAGGCGCCTCGAGGTCGCTTGCATGCAGGGCGGAACTGAAGTCGTAATCGCGCTCCATGCCGGTGCCTTCGCCGGCAATCGCCATCATCGACACGCTTTGGCGCGAGGCGAGATAGGAGCCGTGAAAGCCGTCGCTCGTCACCAGCACCATGCCGCTGATCGCGGCACCCGCCGAAGCGCCGCCTGATTTCGTCACGCCCTTGACGGCCAGAGCGGCCTGTTCGGCAT
>JAEWCJ010000125.1 GCA_023390695.1 Pseudomonadota bacterium
GTCGAGGGCCGACGAGTGATCGTGGGCGGACACGGCTTCGTGGTGGGACAAGTCGATGCCGCAGCCGTCGACCATCCGGCGCTGTCGGCGGGTTCGGTGCTGGTGGCGGTCGGGATCGACGGCAAGCTCGCAGGCCACATGGTCATGGCCGATCCATTGCGCGATGGCACACATGACATGCTGTCGGGACTGCGTCGACAGGGGGTTGATCGCATTCTTCTGGCTACCGGAGATCGCCATGAGGTTGCGGAACGCGTGACCGCCGGCCTGGGGCTTGACGGCATACGCGCCGGACTTACCCCGGATCAAAAGGTTCTTCTGGTCCTCTCGGAGCGCAAGCGCGGCCCGGTGATGATGGTCGGCGACGGGGTGAATGACGCTCCCGCCCTGGCCGCAGCCGACATCGGCGTGGCCATGGGGGCGCGAGGGGCAGCCGCCTCCGCGGAAGCCGCCGATGTCGTCTTGCTGGTTGATAGAGTGGACAGGCTCGGGCCGGGCGTCGAGATCGCTCGCGGAGCCCGGCGAATCGCTCTCGAAAGCGTTGTGGCGGGCATCGGACTTTCTGTCATGGGGATGATCGCGGCCGCTTTCGGTTATCTCACGCCTGTCCAGGGGGCACTGATCCAGGAAGCCATCGACATCGCCGTTATCCTCAACGCGCTGCGTGCACTTCGAATCCAACCAGCCGAAACCGGGCCGATGCATCTGACTGACGGCGCGCTTGTAACTAGGAAAGGTATAAAGACATGAGCCGCCTTTCGCATTCGGAAGTCCACATGGTCCATCGCATCGGATGGCTGCGCGCCGCGGTGCTTGGAGCCAATGACGGTCTGGTCTCAACGTCCAGCCTCGTCGTGGGCGTGGCGGCGGCGGGGTCTGGTTCCACGGAAATCCTGATCGCGGGCTTCGCCGGTCTCGTCGCCGGGGCCATGTCCATGGCTGCGGGTGAGTACGTGTCAGTGAGTTCGCAGACCGACGCTGAGAATGCGGACCTCGCTCGCGAACGGCGGGAACTGGCGGAGACGCCGGATGCCGAACTAGAAGAGCTGACCCAGATCTATATCAAGCGCGGCCTCGATCGCGACCTCGCGGGCCAGGTTGCCGCCCAGCTTACGGCAGGTGACGCGCTGGCCGCCCATGCCCGCGACGAACTTGGCATCTCCGAGACCTTGGCCGCGCGGCCGGTCCAGGCAGCTTTGGTTTCCGCATTGACCTTCGCGGCGGGTGCCATCGTTCCTGTGCTGGTGGCAATGGCTACGCCTGCCGACCAGACCAGCATTGTCGTCGGTGCATCGACCATCGTTGCCCTGGCGATCCTTGGCGGACTGGGAGCGAACGCAGGCGGAGCCGGCATACTGCGCGGCGCGCTTCGCGTCACTTTCTGGGGCGCGCTCGCCATGGGCGTCACCGCCGCCGTCGGTGCTCTGTTCGGTGTGAGCGCGGGATGAGGTCCAAGGCCCTCCCACTTTGTCCTGCGAGGGTTCCGGGAAGTCTGCGACCTTTGCGGCGCCGTCGTTTGCCTCGCCCAGACAAGGCAATGCATTGCAACGTCTTCGCGGCTCAGATTCTGAAACCGACGCCCACCGCATCCGAATTCGCTATCGTGCGAATTGGGCAACAGGCTTTGATGGGTTTCGGCTGACCCGATGGACCACACTATTGCAAGACTGGGGCTGGCTCTGGCGATTGGCCTTCTCGTGGGTCTGGAGCGCGGATGGCGTGAGCGTGACGCTGCCGACAGGAGCCGTACGGCCGGCATTCGCACCTTCGGCCTGTCGGGGCTGCTGGGCGGCATCTTTGCCGCGCTCGCAGCCGCCTTGGACTCAAGCGCCATATTGATTGCCGGTTTCTTCGGCTTCGCGGCAATCTTCGCCTGGTTCTCCTCGCACGAAGCCGAGCATGACCAGAATTTCAGCGTGACGGGTGTCGTGGCAGCATTGAGCGTGTTCGCGCTCGGCGCACTGGCGGTTGTCGGCGATCAACTCGTCGCTGCTGCAGGCGGAGCCGCGCTCGCAGCTGTCCTGGCCAGCCGGGAGATGCTTCACGGTCTGCTGCGTCGCCTGACCTGGATCGAACTGCGCTCGGCCATCGTCCTTGCAGCGATGACCGCGATCGTCCTGCCCCTCCTTCCGGACAGAACCGTCGATCCCTGGGGAGGGCTCAACCCGTTCGAGATCTGGTTCTTCACCGTCATTGTCGCGGCGATATCCTTCGGTGGCTATGTCGCGGTGCGCTTGCTGGGCGAGACGCGCGGATTGCTCGTCGGATCGATCGCCGGCGCCGTTGTTTCGTCTACCGCGGTCACCGTCGCACTGGCACGTATGGCCAGAGCGGAAGCCAACGCGACGCCGCTGGTGGGCGGGGCAGCGCTTGCGGCGCTGGTATCCGTTCTGCGGGTCTGCGCCATCGTTGCGCTGCTCGCACCTCAGGTCATCGCGTACATGATCGCGCCCGCGATCGCCGGTGGATTCGTCCTTGCCGCGGCTGGCGTCCTGCTCCTGCGTCGAAGCGGCGCGCACGATGCCGGCGACCAGCCCGGGCGCAATCCGTTCGAATTTGGAGCCCTCCTGGTCTTTGCCGCTGCGTTCGCACTTGTTTCCACTGTCAGCGCGGCACTCTCGAGCCGGTTCGGTGAGAGCGGGCTTTTGGCCACGACTGCCGTTTCAGGCGCGTTTGATGTCGACGTGGCCGTTCTCAGTTCGCTTCGGCTTGCCGACGGGGGAACCGCCATCGCGCTCGTGGGTCAAGCCGTGCTTGTCGCGCTCGCCACAAATGCCGCAGGGCGTTTGGTCCTCGCAATTCTCGCCGGTCCCCCGCGTTTCTCGCTCCCGCTCGCTGCAATCACGGGATGCGCGGTCGTGGTGGCTGTCGCTGCCTTCGTGTGGTTCCCCTTCGCTTGAGATCAGCGGTCGGCCTGCCCGGCGCGCGAGGAATTTGCCGCTGTTTCCCAAGCAGAAATAACCACACGGCGACCGCCTCCGAACGACAATGTCCTTCTTATTCTCGCTTGAACCGGACCGTTAGTAGATGACACCGTTCAGGCCGAGTTTCAGAGGGGCCCCGAATGGCGGGTTTCGGGCCGCAGGCAAGCCAAGCGGAACGACCGAAATGGGGTCGTCTGCTGCCACAGGTGGGCTGGAAAGTTTATTGAATAAACTTCTCCTCCGGCCGCGCCCGCTATGACCATAACCATTTGCTGCGGGCTGGCCCTGACATTAGCCATGTATGTAACAT
>JAEWCJ010000145.1 GCA_023390695.1 Pseudomonadota bacterium
TCATCGGCCCGCCTTTCGCCACCTGATCGTGTGCGTGCACGAAAGGCGGCGGGAGCAGCGTCACCTTTTTGCGCGGCAGGCGCGCAACGTCGACCTGCTTTGCCGCAACGGGTGTCATCGGTATCGCCGCAAGGACCGCCGCGCCGGCGGCGCCTACCAGTGTCTCGCGCCGGGTGAACATGACCTGTCTCCTTCGTGACCTTTGGCCTTCGTTACGACAGGAGATTAGGTGCGCCGCACAGTCCGGTCTTTGTGCTGCCGCAAATTCGGAAGCAGTCGGCTGAAGGTTTGACAAGACGCCTGTTGCTCGATCCGATCAGCGTCCGCTCGCTGAGGTGTAGGGGTAGTCTGATCAAGACGCCCACGTCGGCAATATCTGCACATCAGCGGTTAAGGCCGTTGGTGCAACTCACTAGCGAAGCGCAATCTCTTCGCAATTGACTACCGGAAATCAACCGCGCTCAGGGATCACAAATCCATTTCGCTCTGCCTCGCGGCGATAGCTTCCGCGCGGCCGCGGCTTTTTCCCGCTCTTGCTGCTGCGCAACGCTCGCGGAAGGCTTCCGACGTCGGGTCCACACAACCGAAGCGGTCAGGCCGGTAGCGCGCAATATCGATCGAGGGCTCCGCACCACTGACCAGATCGGCTACAATTTGCCCGAATCCGCCGGAGGCTGCCACGCCTGAGCCACAGCAACCGCCAGCCAGCAAAAATTGATTCAATCCGGGAATTGGTCCGAGCACGAATTTGCCATCGGGCGTGTAGTTGGAGAGCCCCGTAATGTGATGTGCGAAACGCCATTCGTCTATTCTGGGAATGACGGTCCGCAAGGCACTCGCCCCCTCAATCAGGAGATCGAGGTCGCGTTCCTCGTCGGTGAGCGACATGTCGTTCATGTTCGCGGTGAGCTCGAGTGGGTTGAAGGTCAGAGATTTGGGCTCTTGCAACCCAATCAGCAATCCGCCTACTTCTGACCGCAAATAGGCGCGCATATCTGGCAAGTGGACGTTGGGCTGCCCGGGCGCACCGTTGCCATCAGGCGCCGTGATCCAATAATGACTGCGCGTTGGCGCGGCGGCGAAGCCCCAGCCCAGCCAGGAAGCAACCTCGGCACCCCACACGCCGGCGGCATCGACCACCCAGTCCGCCTGAATGGTGCCCTGATCGGTTTCGACACCGGTCACACGCCCGCGATTGGTCGAAAGACTTGTCGCGGTGATGCCGCGCCGCACGCGTGCACCCAATTTGCGAGCGGCGGCGGAATAGGCTGTCCCGAGGCGGGCTCCATCGATGTATCCGTCTGCCGGAACGAAGACAATCCGCCGTGCATCACCGAGTTCGAGCCAGGGGCACAGGCTATGCGCTGCTGAAGCACTGATGGCTTCAAACGCGGTGCCAGCCGCAGCCAGGCATTCCTCCATTTTCTGTAGCTCAGCCGCACGCGCCTCGGAGAAGACAGCACGGAGACTTCCTACCTGGTGGAAGTCGATTTGCTCTTCGAGCAGCGCTTCGAGTTCACTGATCGCAGCAACGGTACGTTTCACCATGTGGATTGTCGAAACGTCGGAGCGCGCGTGGCACACGAGACCGGCCGCGAGAGCGGTCGCACCGCTTGCGAGCTGATTGCGCTCGATCACGAGCACGTCGGTGATGCCGCGCTTGGCCAGATGGTAAGCGGCAGAGCAGCCGATGACGCCACCGCCGATGATGACGACGGCAGCCTGGTCGATAACGGTCGGCAGTCCACCCATGAATTATCTCCTGATGATCTCAGAACCGATCGGGCCTGTATGGCGAAACATCGATGAAGGGTTTGCGGCCGGCAATCAGGTCGGCGATCAGCCGGCCCGTTGTCGGCGCACTGGTCATGCCGTTGTGGCCATGGCCGAACGCAAGCAGAATGCGCCTGTCTCGCGGGAGCGGGCCGATGACCGGAAGCGAATCCGGCATACACGGCCGGCGTCCCATCCACTCGCTCGCCCCAGCCAATTGCAGCCCCGGGAGCCACTCCGTTGCCATCGTGCCCAGGTGGCGTGCCCGGCGATAGTCGGGCTTCGCTGATTGACTCGCAAACTCGACAGTGCCCGCGAGCCGGAGGCCGTGCTCCATCGGTGTGGCGTAGAACTTGCCCTCCGCGAACGACACCGGCAGCGATAGTTCGATGCCTGGGCCAGGCAAATGCACGTGATAGCCACGTTGCGTTTCCAAGGGGACGGAGATGCCCAGCCCGGTAAGAAGTGGCTTCGACCAAGCCCCGGCTGCGATGACGATGCGATCTGCGTCAAGCCGGTGGCCGTTCTCCAACCAGATCGTAAGAACGTCATTGCGTGGCACAATGCGAGTTGCACGACCCGTGACGAGTTCTCCGCCGCCCGCGGTGAAGTGTTCCACGATTCGTTGCACGAGGCTTTGCGGGTTCGCGACATAGCCGTGCTGGGGTTGAAATACGGCGCTCTCGAATTTGTTCGCGAGTGCGGGGACCTGATCGTGGATGGCTTTCTGATCCAGGATCTCGAAGTCCACTCTACGGTCCTGTCGCATCTTCCAGCCGCTCATGGCAGACTCAAGTCCGCCGCGGTGCCGATAAACGACGAGACAGCCCGTCTGGCGGATCAGGTATTCGGCGCCGGCGGCCTGCAGCAGCGGCATGTAGCTATCGAATACCGGGCTGTGCAGCGCGTGCAGGGCATCCACGATCGGCGGGATGCGATCAGCCCGCCCCGCCGCAACAAAGCGGAGCAGCCAGGGCATCGCCTGCAGAAAATAGGACGGCTGGACGACCAAGGGTCCATTGCTGTCCAAAAGCCATCCGGGAACGTCCTTCAGCATGCCGGGCATCGAAAGCGGAATGCAGCTCCCCGGGCTCAGGGCACCGGCATTGCCCTGCGACGCGCCTGCTGCCGGTTCATCCGCTTCGAGCAGCGTCACAGGATGGCCCTCGCGGCGAAGATACGCCGCGCAGCAGGCACCCACGATCCCGGCGCCGACCACCACGATGCGTGGCGCCCCACTGTTGTTCTGAGACATGCCGATTGAGATGTCCGGTTGCGACCCCTACCGCGCTTTCCACGCCTGAGCCCGGCGCGCGAGACCCCGTGTGGCCAGCAAATGAATGCACCTTGCAGCGATGCACGTCGCCACGATCACCATCGCCATGGCCGCGGCTGCGGCATACTCGCCGGCATCATCCATGTTGATCACGGCAATGGAAGCGAGCGCCGTCTGGTGCGAATAGAGGAACACAGCGGCAGATACGGTCGTCATGCCGCTGAGGAACAGGTAGATCCAGATGTCGAGAATCGCCGGCACGCACAACGGCAGCGTCACGACGAAAAAGGTGCGCAGGCGCGAAACCTTGAGTGAGTCGGACACCAGCTCGAACTCGTTATCGAGCTGGCGCAGCGCCGTGACGGCCGTCAAATGGCTGACCGTGAAGTAGTGGATGATGGTGGAGACCACCAGCACCGACATGGTTCCATAAAGGATCTCAAGCGGATTGG
>JAEWCJ010000146.1 GCA_023390695.1 Pseudomonadota bacterium
GCTCACGTCGCCGACGATCAGCGAGCCGACGCCGACCAGTTTGCCCTCGCGATTGATCAGCGCAGCGCCGCTCCAGTGCGAATGCGCGGGCGCGGTGAAGATGGCGCCGTCGATCAGATATTCCCACGAGCCGGCAAATTCGCGCCGCGCGGCGACGAACGCGGGAACGGTGCCGTCGCGGCCGCCGAAGCTCGACGCCAGCACCGGCTCGCCGACCTTGAGATCGGCGGCCTTGCCGAATTGCATGGCGCGCAGTTTCAGCGGGGCGGTCGCCTGCAGCAGGCCGAAGCCGGTGTCGTGATCGTATCCGATGATGTTGGCGGCGACCTTGTGTCCGTCGTTGGTGATGATCTCGGCGGCGTGCGCCTCCACCATCAGATAACCGATGGTCAGCACCAGGCCGGTGGAATCGATGACGATGCCGGAACCGTCGCGCTCGTGACCGAGGCTTTGCGCAGTGCGGGCATCCGGGTCCACGAACACCTTGATGCGCACGACCGGTTCGATCATCTCGTCGAGGGTCAGCTTACGCTCCGCGTCCGTCTGCGGCGCGGGTTGTTCCTGCGCGTGGCCGGGAGACAGGAACAGCAGCAATGCCACGGCGGCCAACAGACCTGTCAGGGCATTCGGGAAGATGCGGCGGGGGTCCGGCATCCATGTGCCTCCAGCTCGGGAATCGGCGACTCCAGTCAATGATAGTCGGATACTTCCGGTTCCTGTTGCAAATATCATTGCAAATATGGTGCCTGCAGGCCCGTGCAACCATTTCACGGTATCGTTTGCACGGGGAGGACAGCGGTTAGCCTGTCCGGCCGCGACTGTTCCGCAGCACCATGCAGGCGCCGCCGGCGCGGCGGATCTGGCCGCACAGATTGTTGGCGGCCTCACGCGTCTCGGCGCCAAGGCGCACCTGGTAAAAGGTGCGCGTGCCGCGGCTGCGCAGGAGACCGGACAGGATGCTTGGATCGCGGTCGGCCAGGACGCTGCTGAACCGGTTCATCAGCCGCGCATAGAGCCCCAGCACCCGCTCGCGCGAGAAGCCGGCCGCCAGTTGCACGCCCCACGGCGCGGCTGCGACGAGCTTCACCCGCTGCTCGAGCTGATCGAGGAAAGGATTGGGCGTGCGGCGGAGCATCGCCATCAGTTCGCCGCAGCCCGGCGCCGTGCGATGCGGACTGCGCTCCGCCGGCTTGCCGCGCTGCTCCTTCCACTCGTCGACCGTCATGCCGGTGATCGCCGACACGTAATTGCGCGTCTCCGAAGGCATGTAGCCGGTGCCCTCCAGCCACTCGCGGACGCGGCGCGGTCCGGCGTTATAGGCGGCCGCGGCCAGTCCGAGATTGCCGAATTCCATCCATAATTCGCGCAGGAATTCCGCCGATTTCGGCAAGGCCTGAACCGGGTCGAAGGGATCGAGCAGGCCGCGTTCGGCGGCGGTGCCCGGCATGAATTGCGCCATCCCCTGGGCGCGCTGGCCGCTGCGGGTGAGCGGACCTACGGCGTCGGCGCGAAACCGGCTCTCCTGCCAGATCACCCGCGCGAAGAACTCCACCGGCAATTCGTGCGACCGCGCCGCCGATTCAATCATCAGGCAGAGCGAGTCGTCCAGGCGCTGCGCTTCGGCCTCCCGGATCGCGGTCACGCCGAACAACAGCAGCAACGCGAATCCCTGGGACCACCGGCGCCGCATATGGAAAGTCGAACGCGGCATTCCGCCGGAAGTTTGTCGCCGCCACACCCACTGAAGGTGCATGTGGCACGGCCGGCGAAGCGGCTGTTAACCAGATGCAAGGCATATTGATTCGGCCTGCGGACGGAGGCCGGCCATGCCCAGAACGATATACGGATTGGCGACAGCTCTGCTTGTTGCGGCGGTCGCATCCGGCGGCGCTCCCGCCCAGGCCGATCCGATCACCGGATGGATCATCGCCGGCAGCGTCGCCAATACCCTGATCAAGGGACCGTTCTATTCCGGCCGAGCCGATATCGGTCCACGCTACGGCTATCCGATCTATGGCTATCCCGGCTATCTGCGGCCCGGCTACACTTATGTGGGTTATGACGGCCCCGGCGCGTGGGGGCCGCCGCCGGCCGCCACCGCCCCTGTTCCGCCGACCTGCTACTGGACGAACAAGCCGACCCCGAACGGGCTGCGCCGCATCCGCATCTGCTATTGATCGGGCCGGAAGGAGCGCGGGTCCTGCTACAGAACCGCAGCGCTTCTGGCGGCGAGCCGCTCTTTCAGGTGCGGGAAACGCTCGGTCAGCAGCGATCCGAAATAGTAGGTCGGCGTGAAGGCCGGATGCGCGCGAATAGCTTCATACCAGCGCGCGACATTCGGCCTGTCGCTCCACATGTCGCTCAGGCCAAGATCGTCCATGCGCACGAGCGCAGGCATCAGCAGGATATCGGCCAGTGTCAGCATTTTGCCCAGCAGCCACGGGCCACCATTTCTGGTGATGGATTCATCCATCCGCTCGTAGGTGCGACGCATGCGGTCGAGCGATTCATCCATGTCCTTCTGTGGAAATCCCGTCTGCCCCATGCGCAGCATGAATTCCTTGCGCAGCGGCTTGGATTCCGCAAAAGCGCGAAATTCCTCTTCGCTCATGGCCTGAAATTTCGGCAGAAAGGCCAGATTGAACGTCGGCACCCGCACGGCGCCGGCGGGCATCTCGTCGATGAATCGCATCAGCGAGCGCATTTCCGCGCGCCGCGCCGGTTCGCGCGGCGTGGAGCTTTCCCCATTGGAAAAAA
>JAEWCJ010000182.1 GCA_023390695.1 Pseudomonadota bacterium
CGCATGCTCCTGCTCTTCGCTCCGGTCTATGAGCGTGACACGTTTCTCGGAACGATCGGCTTTTCGTACGAGATCGATGATTTCTTCCAGGCCGCTCTGGGCGTTCGCCGCGGCGACAATCGTTTCGCCGTCACTGTGTTCACGCAGAATGTCCAGCAGCCGCTGGCCTCGGCCGCGCCATCGAACGGAAGCGACAACGTCCAAAACAGTAAAGGCGTGGCGAGGAATATCGAACGACGAATCAATTTCGCCGGCAAGGAACTGAAATTCATCTACTCGACCGATCGCGATCTCGACTGGGAAAGCTTCCTGCGTGGCGCGGGGGTGGCCGCGACAGGCATTCTCCTGACCATGGCCACGGTCCTCCTGCTTGCCTTCATGTTGAGCCGCGCCGCGGCGCTGGCGAAGGAAGTGGAATCGCGGCGTTCCGCCGAGGACAGGCTGAAGGTTCTAATCCACGAACTGAATCATCGCGTCCGCAACGTGATGACGGTGGCGCAGGCCGTGGTACGGCTCAGTTTCACCTCCGGCTACAGCCTCGCTGACGTGCAGAAGACCTGCGAGGGACGTCTGCAGGCCTTGTCGAATGCGATGACGCTGCTGACCGCAAGCGACTGGCGCAGCGTCGGCTTGCGTCAGCTCATCACCGAAGAGATCATTCCCTTCGCGGAACGCATCAACGTAAATGGCCCGGACATCGCCTTGCGCCCGCGCGCGGCGCAGACATTCGCGCTGCTGTTCTACGAGCTGGCGACCAATGCGGCCAAACACGGCGCCCTGTCGGTGCCGCAGGGACGCGTGCAACTGACATGGAAGATCGACCATTCGGTCGACGAACCCTTGTTCCGGCTGTTGTGGCGGGAAATCGGCGGCCCCGCCGTCACGACCCCGACCAGGCGCGGCTTTGGCGAATTGCTGGTGCGCCGCATCGCCCCCCGCGATGTCGCCGGGCGCAGCACCGTCAATTACGACAGCCAGGGCCTGCGCTACGAACTGGAAGCGCCGCTCAAGGAATTGATCGACCAGAAAGCGGCGACGGCAAAAAGCTGAGGCTCAGCTCCGGGATTGGCTGGTGCCGCAAGAGGGATTCGAACCCCCGACCCCCTCATTACGAATGAGGTGCTCTACCAACTGAGCTATTGCGGCGCAGGCCAGATGCTGAGAAGTGGCCTCTGATAACGGGCATGCCCGGCCTTGGCAAGCGACGCCCTGCAAATAGGCCTCACCAGGAGAAAAAACGCCGCCAGCCGGATGCGCCGCTGGTCGGTTCCGGGACCGGGTCGCGCTCGATATCCGGGTCCGGGCCGGGGTCGTCCGGGGCATGGACGGTGGGAATGACGATGTCTTCCGCCGGCACCGGCCGGGGGCTGGTTGCCGCAGGCGGCGCTGCCTCGGGTTTTGCCGCCGTTTCGGGTTTTGCCGCAGCCTCGGGATTCGGCGCCGGCTCAACCGGAACTTGAACGACGTCCGCCTTTTCCTCGACCAGCAGCGGCGCGTCCTTCGCCAGGTCGAGCTCGACCCGTGGCGGCGCAATCTCCGCCAGCGGAACCTTCCATTCAAAGGCGTCGATGCGTCCGCTCACCGGCGACACCGGCATCCAGCGCTCCGACGCAATGCCATCAGCCGTCCAGAGCGGATCGCGCGCCGCACGCAAGGCGCGCGCCGTCCATTCGCGGGCGCGTCCTTCGTCGCCGAATTCGGCCTGCTCGAGATTCGCCATCAGCACGGCGATGCGTTGCGTCGGCTGATCGAGATAAGGAAACAGCGCTTCCCGCGCCAACACGAATTCACGGGCATCGATCGCCGCCCGCGCCAGCGCAATCGCGCCTTCGATATTGGGAGCGGACTTTTCGTTCAGCCGCTTCGCGCGCGCCAGACGCTCGCGCGCCGCATCGCCGAGCCGCACGTGAATGTAGGCATCCGCCAGATCCGGATGCGGCTGCGTCTCCCAGGCTTTCTCCAGCATGCGCGAAGCCCTGCGGATATCGCCGGCTTCCGACAGGAAGCGCGCGGCAAGCGCGGCCGCCGGCACGAGATCGGGCGCGAGCTTGACCGCCTCCAGCACCGCGGCTTTGGCCGCATCGCGATCGGTTTCTTCCGCTGCCATTGCCTGTGCGGTCAGCAATACCGCACGTTGCCGGCGGTAGGTGTCCTTGTCGATGGCGCCGCTTTGCCTGTTGCGCTCGACGATCTCCAGCGCACCGGGCCAGTCGCCCTCTGCGGAGCGGAATTGCAGCACCGCCTGCCCGGCCCAGGGCAATGACGAATCGAGCCGCGCCGCTTCTTCCGCATACAGACGCGCGCCGGCGGCGTCATCGCGGCGCTGCGCTTCGACATAAAGACCACGCAAGCCGAGCAGCCGCGTTTCGTTGAGCTCGGTCATCCTGCGGAAGGTGCGCTCGGCCGCCGCGCGGTCGCCCGACAATTGCGCCGCCTGCGCACCGAGCAGCAAGGTCAGCGGTTCGTTGGCAACCAGACGCTGCGCCTCATCGGCATACCTGCGCGCGAGACCGGCGTCGCCCGCACCCACCGCCAGCAAGCCTTTGGTCAGAGCGAGATGCCCCTGGCCGCTACGCCGGCGGCGCCAATATTCGGAAACGCGTTTCGGCGTATGCAGCACCGCGCGCAGGATCGACCACACCAGAACCGACAGCACCACCGCTGCGACAAACGCCGCCAGCGTCACCATCACCGACGTTTCGATACGCAAGCCTTGCCAGGTGATCGCGACCTCACCCGGACGATCGGCGAACCAGGCGATGCCGAGCGCGAGAAGCCCGACCAGAACCAGATAGAGTGCGACGCGGATCATTGGCGCTGCGACCTCACATGTTTGGCTTGCCGAGGGCGGCAAGCGCGCCAATGGAAAATTGTCGTGCGGCAGCGAGCGCCACATTGCGCGCATCGGCCTTCCTGATCCAGCCTTCGGCCGGCGTCCGAATCTGCGGCGGCAGTTTCGCCAGTTCCTGCAGGGCGCCTGTGATGTCGGACGATCCCGCTTTTGCCTCGATGCGGGTCAGCACATCCACGGGCCGGTCTCCGGCAACTTCGCCCACGGGACGAATCCGCACCAGCCGTTCGGCATTGGCCTGCAGCTTGTCCAGAAAGCCGCCGTCCTGCGGCGTCTCGCGCTCCGTCAGCTTCAGCATCGCCGGTATCAGGGCCCTGAGTTCATGAGACAATGCCGCTGGGCTTGGCACACCGCCTGCTGCAAACGATTCGAGCGGTGCGAGACCGTTCGAATCCGGCGCCAGCGCTTTCGCGGCAGCCAGTTCCGCCGCGAAGGGCACGCCGCGTTCGACCGCGCTCAGCAGTATGGCGGACACCACGGCCACACGGCTCTTGCGGTCGTCGGCGGCAATGGCTGCGCGTTCCGCGTCCGCGGCTTTCAGCGCCTGTTCGAGCGACGCAATTCTCTGGTTGAGCGCCTCGGCATCGATTCTCATGCCCTCCGGGGTCGCAGCACCGGAGCCTGCTTGCGCATTCTCGGCAGCGGCGATCGCCGCATCGGCGCGGCTGCGTGTCTCCCGCACCAGCCCCATCAGCTCGTCAGCCCGCCGCTGTTGCGCCGCTACGTTCTCCGCTGCAAGCTTTGCAGCCGCTTCCGCCCCTGCAATGCGCGTCATCAATGCAGCATCCGGAGCATGCGGCACGGTCACGGCCGCTTCGAGCTTCGTCAGCCGGTCCGACAGGTCGTTGATGACCTGTGTCTGTTCAAGCTGAGCATCGGCGGCGACTTCACGCCCAACAAACAAATTGGCGATGGCGAGGCCGATCAGGAAAAAGACGATGGCCGCGGCGACGGCCGCACCGATCAGCGACAGCGGCAATCCGCCGGGAAGCCGGCCCAGGATCGGACGTTTCGGGCGCTCGGGGTCCTGCGGCGGCACGCTGCCAGCGCCGGTTTCCGTCTTCTGACTCGCTTTGCTGCCTTTCGCGCCGACGTCGGGCGTAGCCGGCGTGTCGGCATCGGCGCTGCGCTTGTCGGCAGCCGGCTCGTTCGTCAATTCGGTCGCCTTCAGTTCAATGGTCGGCGCCGGGCGCCGCGCGGCCCAGGGCTTGTGGGCGCCGGCGCTTTTCTCATTTTTGTCGCCCGTGTCGCTTGTCATGGCGCCGTCTCCTGGCTTGGAACAGGGAAAGACCGATTCACGGGAATCGGCTCGAGGCCGCAGACATTATCCAATAGTGCGTCAGGATTTCGGCAGTAACAACGCCATTAGAACATGTCCGAGGCCCGCAGACACCAATTGCCGCGCGCAAAGGTGCAAATAAATTCAACTGAGCAAAAGATCGATTAACGCTTCCTCCTCGGGCTTGCGTGCCACCTGAATGCTGGTTGCGCCGATCTCCCGCAGCGGTTCGGCCGCACGATCGGACAGACAGAAATGCGACAACGCCTTGATCTCGCGCAACAACCCGCCTGATCGCGCACAATCGACGAAAATGGCCGTGCTGCGACGGGAATAGTGCAGAACGCCGTTAACCTCTTCGGCGCGAATGGCCGATGTCACCGCGTCGGCAAACGCCTCGGCGGCGCTGGCACGGTAGAGAATAACGGTTTTCACCGTGAGGCCCCGCGCCGCCAGATCGCCGGCCAGATCGCGCGCAATGTCGTTCCCGGCCAGATAAAGCAGCGGCCTCGCGCGTATCCCAAGCCGCGCGGAGACCAGGCGCACCAGGTCGGCGCTATCGCCCTCCGAAGAAACGATATCGGTGAAGCCCGCCATCTTCCCCGCAGTGGCAGTCTGGCGACCGACCGCGAAGAGCGGCAGCGCCGTTATCTCCGAACATCGGTCATGCGTCATCAACGCACGCGCCGCATTCCCGCTGGTCATCAGCACTGCGTCCCAGGGACCATTGCCGATGACCGCATCGGAGATCGCGTCAATGCGCAGCAACGGTGCGATCAGCGTGTCAAAGCCCCGCTTCCGCAATTTGCCCGCTGTCCGCTGCGCTTCGTCGACGGGGCGCGTGATAAGAATTCGCACCGCTCAGCCCTGCGTGAAAAAACCGGCCCCGCCGCGTCGCTTCAGCTCCTCGCCGGCATCGGCGCCAAGCGCCACCGCATCCGCGATGCTGCCCTCGCGCGTCGTCTCGTGACTCTCGCTGCCGTCCGTTTTCAGGATCATGCCGCGAAAGCGCATCTGCGAGTCGCCAATGACGGCATGCCCGCCAATGGGCGTGCGGCAGGAGCCGTCCAGCACGGTGAGAAAAGCGCGTTCCGCCGCGAGTGCAGTCGACGCGGCGGGGTGATCGATCGCAGCTAGATACTGGCGCGTTCTGTCATCCTTCTCGCGTGCTTCGATGACAATGACGCCCTGGCCGACCGCGGGCAGAAAATCATCGATGTCGAGAATGGCCGTCGCCGTATGCACCAGACCGAGGCGCCGCAGCCCGGCCAGCGCCAGCAGAGTGGCGTCGAAATCGCCTTCATCGATTCGCCGCAGCCGCGTCTCCACATTGCCGCGCAGCATCTCGACTTGCAGATCGGGGCGCAGCCGCTTGGCCATCGCCTGCCGGCGGAGCGACGCGGTGCCCAGCTTGGCGCCGTGTGGAATAGCGGCAAAGGATTTCGCCTTGGGGCTGACCAGCACGTCGCGCGGGTCTTCGCGCTCGAGACAGGCGACCAGCGCCAGGCCATCCGGCAGCACAGTCGGCATGTCTTTCGCGGAATGCACCGCGAAATCGATCTCGTTCTCCAGCAAGGCTTCCTCAAGCTCCTTGGTGAACAAGCCTTTTCCACCCGATTCGGCGAGAGAACGGTCCTGGATGCGGTCCCCCGTCGTGCGGATGACGCGGATTTCGATGGCTGCGGGATCCAAACCGTGTGCCTGCGCAAGCTGCGCCTGCACCAATCGGGCCTGCGCCAGCGCAAGCGCCGAACCGCGCGTCCCCAGACGCAGAACAGAAGTGACAGAGGATTGCACCATTGGACCTCGCAATGCTACGCCGGTTCCACGAGACAGGGCTTCCGGCGGACATGGTTGTACTCGGAATCGAAACGACTTGCGACGAAACTGCAGCCGCCCTGGTGACACGGGACGCCGACGGCCGCGGACAAATTTTGTCGAACGTCGTTCTATCGCAGACCACCGAGCACGCCGCATTCGGTGGCGTCGTACCTGAAATTGCCGCCCGGGCACATGTCGAAGTGCTCGACCACCTGATCGCACAGGCAATGCACGAGGCGGATCTGACCTTCGCCGACATCGACGGTGTCGCGGCGGCCGCCGGACCGGGCCTGATCGGCGGGGTGATCGTGGGGCTGACCACAGCCAAGGCGCTGGCGCTGGCCAACAACAAGCCGCTGATCGCCGTCAATCACCTCGAAGCGCATGCGCTGACCGCGCGGCTGACCGATTCGGTGCCGTTCCCTTATTGCCTGTTTCTCGCCTCCGGCGGCCATACCCAGATCGTCGCCGTGCGCGGCGTCGGCGACTATGTCCTTCTGGGCAACACGCTGGACGACGCCATCGGCGAAGCCTTCGACAAGACCGCCAAACTGCTCGGCCTTGGCTATCCGGGCGGTCCGCAAGTGGAAAAGGAAGCGCTGCGCGGCAATCGCGAACGCTTCTCGTTGCCGCGTCCGATGCTGGCCCGCCACGATGCGAATTTCTCGCTGTCCGGACTGAAGACAGCCTTGCGCCTCGAGGCGGAGCGAATCGCACCGCTCAGCGACCAGGACGTGTGGGATCTCTGCGCCTCGTTCCAGCAAGCCGTCGTCGACATGGTGCTGGACCGCCTGCGCGCCGGTCTGCGCATATTCCGGGAACGCTACGGATCGCCGACAGCGCTGGTGGCCGCCGGCGGCGTCGCCGCCAATCAAGCCATCGGCAAGGCCCTCAACCGGGCCGCGTTTGAAATCAGCACCAAACTGGTCGTTCCGCCGCCGGATCTGTGCACGGACAATGGCGCCATGATCGCATGGGCCGGTGCAGAGCGGCTCGCGGCGGGCCTGACCGACGATCTCGGCATCGCCCCCCGCGCCCGCTGGCCGCTGGAAGAGGTGGCCGGCCCGGCTTCGGGCGCCCAGTCTCAGTCTTCCGCACGTTTCTGATTGTCGCAGCCGGGGCACCTCCATGTCTTTCCATCACATCGCCGTGCTTGGCGCCGGAGCCTGGGGAACGGCGCTCGCCAACGCCGCCGCGCTTGCCGGCCGGCGGGTCACCATCTGGAGCTTCGACAAGACGGAAGCCGAAACGCTGGCTGCGACGCGCATGTCGCCGATGCTGCCGGACGTCACTATCAATCCATCCATTGCCATCACCACGTCGCTGGCCCAGGCGGCGGAAGCCGACGCCATTCTTGTCGTCGTCCCGGCGCAGGTCTCGCGCGAGGTCATATCGCAAGCGGGATCGCTGATCCGGCACGGCACCCCGCTGATCACCTGCGCAAAAGGAATCGAACGCGGCACGCGCAAATTCATGACGGAGGTGATCGCCGAGGCGGCGCCGCATGCCGTGCCGGCCATCCTGTCCGGCCCCAGCTTTGCCGCCGACGTGGCGCGCGGCCTGCCGACCGCCGTGACCCTCGCGGCGAAGGACGAGCACGCGGCCAGCGCGCTTGCGCAGGCAATCGGCACGGCGACATTCCGGCCCTATCATTCGACCGATCTTCGTGGCGTCGAGATCGGCGGCGCGGCGAAAAACGTATTCGCCATCGCAGCCGGCATCGTGGCGGGCCGCGGGCTTGGCGACAGCGCGGCAGCGGCGCTGACGACGCGCGGCTTTGCCGAACTGGCGCGCTTCGGAAAGGCCTGCGGCGCACGCCCGGAAACGCTGACCGGCCTGTCCGGGCTCGGCGATCTCATCCTCACCTGTTCCTCCCCGCAATCGCGCAACCGTTCGCTCGGCATCGCGCTCGGCCGCGGCAAATCTCCACTGGAAGCACTCGGCGGGTCCAAGCTGGCGGAAGGTGCGTATACTGCCTCGGTGCTCACCGACATGGCCCGCGACCTCAAGGTGGAAATGCCGATCGCCGATGCGGTCGCCAGTGTGCTTGACGGCAGCGAGAGCGTCGACCAAGCCATCGAGCGGCTGCTGGCGCGGCCGATCCGTGCGGAGATATGACATGGCGCATTGGCTGATGAAGAGCGAGCCCGATGCCTGGTCCTGGGACCAGCAGGTGAAGAAGGGCGCCAAAGGCGAGATGTGGAACGGCGTGCGCAACCACACCGCCAAGCAGAATCTGATGAAGATGAAGAAGGGCGACCGCGCCTTCTTCTATCATTCGAATATCGGCAAGGAGATCGTCGGGGTCGTCGAGATCATCCGCGAGCACTATCCGGATCCGACCGACGAAACGAAGAAGTTCGTTGTGGTGGACGTGAAAGCGGTCGAGCCGCTGCCGCAGCCGGTCAGTCTCGCCGCCATCAAGGCGGAACCGAAGCTGCAGGACATGGCGCTGCTGAAATATTCGCGCCTGTCGGTGCAGCCGGTCACTGACGGTGAATGGAAGATCATCTGCAAGATGGGCGGCTTGAAAGCCTGACCCGTCAGATATTGTGACCGCGCTTGCGCAATTCTTCGCGGATGCGGGTCTGCAATTCCTGGACGATCTGCTGGCCGAATTTCTGGCCCATCAGCATGCTCTGCTGGGCAATGGCAGGGGTCTTTTCCAGAAATTTCTGGCCGACCGGACTGCGATAAAAAGCGGTGACCTGCTGCATTTCGTCAGCCGTGAAATTGCTGGCATAGATCTCGGCAGCGGCAGCGGCGAATTTGTCGAGCTGCTGATCGAAAGCCGCGATCAGCAACGGCATGATCCTGTCGAAGTCGCGCTCGACTTCCGGCCGTCCCTGAACGACGACAGGCTTGAGCTGTTGCGTAATGAGCGGCAGCAGGGACTTGAGCTGACCGGTGGCGCGGGCGGCCGCCACCAATTCCCGGGCGGCGGCCATTGCATCGGCTGGAGCCGATTGCGGGGCGGCGGGGCCCATGAACGCAATCAAGGACACGGCACCTGCGACGACAGCACCCGTCGCGACGGTCATCAGGCGATTCATGATGCAGCCCCCTGTCCGGGACCGGGATCTTACATGCCGGACGGGGAATTCTGAATTAAATTGCAAGGCTCGCGGCCGCACGACCAAAGTGGCACAAACCAAGCCTTGTGGCTTGCGTCAGGCCTGTCGCATAATTGGGGTAAATCAATTACTTGGCAGCGGGTGAGCACTGCCGCGTTGCGTGGGGAGGATGACTGAGATGTCCGACAAGATTTACGACGTGCCAGCCGAATGGAAGAGCCGCGCCTTTCTGGACGACGCCAAGTATCAGGCGATGTACGCGGCCTCGATCTCCGATCCGGCGGCGTTCTGGGCGGAGCAGGCCAAGCGCATCAGCTGGATGACGCCCTTCACCCAAGTGAAGAACACGTCCTTCGGTCCGGGCGACGTCTCCATCAAGTGGTTCGAGGACGGCAACCTCAACGCGGCTTATAACTGCATCGACCGGCATCTGCCCAAGCGCGCCGACCAGACCGCGATTATCTGGGAAGGCGACGACCCCAGCGAATCAAAGCACATCACCTATCAGGAACTGCATGACGAGGTGTGCCGCTTCGCCAACATCCTGCGCAATCGCAATGTGCAGAAGGGCGACCGCGTCACCATCTACATGCCGATGATTCCCGAGGCTGCCTACGCGATGCTCGCCTGCGCCCGCATCGGCGCGATCCATTCGGTGATCTTCGGCGGCTTCTCGCCCGACTCGATCGCCAATCGCATCGAGGACTGCAGATCGAATTTCGTCATCACCGCCGACGAAGGCATCCGCGGCGGCCGCAAGATTCCATTGAAGGCCAATGTCGATGCCGCCATCGAGAAGGTCGGCGGAGTGGATCATGTCGTCGTCGTGCGCCGCACCGGCGCAGCGGTCAACATGGATCCGGTGCGCGACGTCTGGTATCACGAAGCCAAGGACGTGGTGACCGCCGAATGCCCGTGCGAGGAGATGAACGCTGAAGACCCGCTGTTCATCCTCTATACGTCGGGCTCGACCGGAAAGCCGAAAGGCGTGCTGCACACCACCGGCGGCTATCTCGTCTTCGTGTCGATGACGCATCAATATGTCTTCGACTATCATGAGGGCGACATCTATTGGTGCACCGCCGACGTTGGCTGGGTGACCGGCCACAGCTACATCCTCTATGGTCCGCTGGCGAACGGCGCGATCACGCTGATGTTCGAAGGCGTGCCGAATTACCCGACCAATTCCCGCTTCTGGGAAGTCATCGACAAGCACAAGGTCAATACCTTCTATACGGCGCCGACCGCCATCCGCGCGCTGATGCAGGCGGGCGACGAGCCGGTGACGAAGACCTCGCGCAAGTCGCTGAAGCTGCTGGGCTCGGTCGGCGAGCCGATCAATCCGGAAGCCTGGGAATGGTATCACCGCGTTGTCGGCGACGGCCGCTGCCCGGTCGTCGACACCTGGTGGCAGACCGAAACCGGCGGCATCCTGATCACCCCGCTCCCGGGTGCGACCAGACTGAAGCCGGGCTCCGCGACGCGCCCGTTCTTCGGCGTGCAGCCGCAGCTTGTCGACGCCGAAGGCAAGGTGCTGGAAGGCGCCGCCAGCGGCAATCTTTGCATCACCGAGTCCTGGCCGGGCCAGATGCGCACCGTGTATGGCGACCACGACCGCTTCGTGGAGACCTACTTCAAGACCTATCCGGGCAAATACTTCACCGGCGATGGCTGCCGCCGCGACGAAGACGGTTATTACTGGATCACCGGCCGCGTCGATGACGTGCTCAACGTGTCCGGTCATCGCCTCGGCACCGCGGAGGTCGAAAGCGCCCTGGTCGCGCATCCGAAATGCAGCGAGGCTGCGGTGGTAGGATACCCGCACCCGATCAAGGGCCAGGGCATCTACGCTTATGTGACGCTGATGGTGGGCGAGCAGCCGAGCGAGGACCTGAAGAAGGAACTCATCGCATGGGTGCGCAAGGAGATCGGCCCCATCGCTTCGCCGGATCTGCTGCAATTCGCGCCCAGCCTGCCGAAAACGCGCTCCGGCAAGATCATGCGCCGCATCCTGCGCAAGATCGCGGAGGACGAATACGGCAATCTCGGCGACACCACGACGCTGGCCGATCCCTCGGTGGTGAACGACCTCGTCAATAACCGGCAGAACCGGACCCACTGATCGCCGCAGCGATTGCCCTTTGAACTTCAACGCGGCCGGTTCCCGCCGGCCGCGTTACCGTTTTTCAACACTGTTTCGATTACGTCGGAAGGTTACTTTTCCGCATGCGCAGGCTTGCGTTAGTTTCTGCGCATCGAAGGGCTGAACTGGCTGGGATTGATTACATGCGGACTGCACATTGCCTTTTGGCGTCGCTCGGCGCGCTCTTCTTTGCCGCACAAACCGATATCGCTTTCGCCCGCGAGAGCATCCGGTTCGACACCGACGTGACGCCCGGCACGATCGTGATCAAAACCAATGAGCGGCGGCTCTACTACGTCATGCCGGGCGGCCGCGCGATTCGCTACAAGGTGGGCGTCGGCCGCGCCGGCAAGACCTGGACTGGCAAGAAATACATCAACGGCATGTATCGCAATCCGGCTTGGTCTCCGCCGGCCGAAGTCCGCCGCGACAAGCCGAGCCTGCCGGCCGTGATCCCGGGCGGCGCGCCCAACAATCCCATGGGCGTCGCGGCGCTGACGCTGTCCGGCAACGACCAATATGCCATCCACGGCACCAACGCCCCCGGCTCGATCGGCGGCTTCGTGTCCTATGGCTGCATCCGGATGCACAATACCGACATCATGGATCTGTTCGGGCGCGTCAGCTACGGCACCCCGGTCATTGTGACGCGGTAACTGCCTTCGGGACTTTTCCCGATTACCCCCAAAGGGTTACCCCGCCGGCACGCCGCCTCGCCTCTTGAATGAGGGCGGGCGCATCACCATCCTTTGAGCTGAGCCCGGGACGCGGATCAGGCATGCGTGGAACGGGTGGAGGAGGAAAAGGATGAATTACTTCAAGACGGCGATCCTGCTGGCAGGTCTGACGGCCTTGTTCATGGGCGTCGGCTATCTGATCGGCGGCCAGAGCGGCGCGCTGCTCGCGCTTCTTGTCGCCGGCGGCATGAACATCTTCGCCTACTGGAATTCGGACAAGATGGTCTTGTCCATGAACGGCGCGCAGGAGGTCGACGAGCGCACCGCACCCGACATCTATGCCATGGTCCGCGAGCTTGCCGCGCGCGCGCAGCTGCCGATGCCGCGCGTCTACATCATGGACAACCCGCAACCCAACGCCTTCGCGACCGGCCGCAATCCGCAGAACGCTGCCGTCGCGGTGACCACCGGCCTGCTGCAGCGGCTGACGCGCGAAGAGGTCGCGGGCGTGATCGCGCACGAGCTGGCGCATATCAAGAATCACGACACCCTGATCATGACCATCACCGCCACCATCGCCGGAGCGATCTCGATGCTGGCGCAGTTCGGCATGTTTTTCGGCGGCGGCAACCGCGAAAACAACGGCATGGGCATGATCGGCACGCTGGCGATGGTCATTCTTGCGCCGATCGCCGCCATGATCGTGCAGATGGCGATCAGCCGCACGCGGGAATATTCCGCCGACAATCTCGGCGGGCGTATCGTCGGCAATCCGGAATGGCTCTCCTCGGCGCTGGTGAAGATCTCCAATGCCGCTCACGTGATCCCGAACGAGAATGCCGAGCGCAATCCGGCGACCGCCCATATGTTCATCATCAATCCCCTGTCGGGGCAGCGCATGGACAATCTGTTCTCCACGCACCCGGCGACGGAGAATCGTATCGCGGCGTTGCAGCAGCTTGCGCGCGAAATGGGTCAGGGCGGCGGCTATTCCACCCGCCCTGCCAGTGCCGGCAGCGTGCCGGCCTCCGGGCCGTGGTCGCGCGGCGGCCGCGCCGGTCCCTGGGGGTAATTTTCGCAGGTTTTTTAACCAAGGATCGTGAGTCAAAAGAAACGGTGGAAGCACTCTCGCTTCCGCCGTTTCTTCATGCCATGTGAGTGCGATGGCACATCCGAATAAGAAACTCGCTGAATCCGACATTCCCGGCCTCGCATCGCGCAAGGTCGCGGTTGAAATCCTCGAATCCGTGCTGCGCAACCGGCAGCCTCTGGACGAGCAATTGTCCGGCAAGATGGCGCATGCCGGCTTCCTCGCGCTGGACGACCGCGACCGCGCGCTGGCGCGCAACATCATCGCCACGTCCTTGCGCCGCCTCGGCAGCCTGCGGCATCTCTTCAACAAATTCCTCACCAAGGGCTTGCCGCCGGAAGCGCCGCAGCTCGAATTCATTCTGATGATCGGCGCGACGCAGATTCTGTTTCTCGACGTGCCCGATCATGCGGCCGTCGACCTGTCGGTGCGTCTGGTGCAGGCCAACAGACAGCAGGCGCATTATTCCGGACTGGTGAACGCCGTCCTGCGCCGCGTCGGCCGCGAAGGCCGGGCGACCCTGTCCAAGATCGACACGGCGTTGCTCGACACGCCGGCCTGGCTGCTGCAGCGCTGGGGCAAGGCTTACGGAACCGACACCGCGCGCGACATTGCAATAGCCAATGGACGCGAAGCCGCGCTCGACCTCACCGTGAAGAGCGATCCCGACGGCTGGGCGTCACGCCTCAATGGACAGGTAATGCCGAATGGCACCGTGCGCCTGCTGGCGCAGGGACCGGTGCCGTCCCTGCCCGGCTACGACGACGGACAATGGTGGGTGCAGGATGCAGCGGCGGCGCTGCCGGCCCGCCTGTTCGGCGACATGCGCGGACTGCACGTCGCCGATCTTTGCGCGGCACCGGGCGGAAAGACGGCGCAGCTCGCACAGGCCGGCGCAAAAGTCGTCGCGGTCGACCGTTCCAAGGTGCGGCTGGCGCGGCTGCAGGAAAATCTGAAGCGCCTGAATCTGGACGCGGAGGCGGTTCTCGCCGATGCCGCGGTCTGGGATGCAGGCCCCTTCGATGCCGTGCTTGTCGATGCGCCGTGTTCGGCGACCGGCACCATCCGCCGTCATCCGGATATCCCCTGGCAAAAGCATCCCGGCGATCTCATGAAGCTCTCGGCGCTGCAGCAGCGGCTGCTGGAGAACGCGGTGCGAATCACCAAACCCGGTGGCGTGATCGTCTATTGCACCTGCTCACTGGAACCCGAGGAGGGCGAAGCCGCGATTACCTCCTTCCTGGAACGTACCCCGGACGTCGGTCGCTGGCCGATCACCGCCGACGAGGTGTTCGGCCAGGCCGAGTTTCTGACCTCTGACGGCGACCTGCGGACCCTGCCCTGCCACTGGCCGAGCGAGGAGGCCCGCATGAGCGGTCTCGACGGCTTCTTCGCTGCCCGGCTGCGAAAACACTAAGCTGCTGACTCGGCCATTGGCCGAGTCCGGCTGTGAAGCCTTCGGGTCGGCCCGCTTCCAGCGCTCCGATAGCTTCGCTATATGATTGGTTTGGAAGCGGGACGTGGGGCCCGTCGCAATCAGCAAGGGCCGAGCTGGGGATGTCCGTGTCTATCGCGGAGCGTGGCAAGCTATCGATGCTGCTGGTGCGCCGCGGCCTACGCCACGCCAGCGGCCGCCTGAACGCGCATCCTTTGCTGCGCTGGCGCTTCTTTCCGGCCAAGACCGATCGGCTTGTCATCTCGCCGCAGGATCTGCGAACCGCCGACCCGACGCGGGCGAGCGAAATCTATGCCGGCCGATTCGCCTTTGCCGGCAAGGTGGTCATCTGTGACGGCCGTTCGCCGTTCGAGATGATGCCGCCCTCCGACGAATGGGCGACGCTGCTGCTCGGCTTCGGCTGGCTGCGCCATCTGCGCGCCGCCGAATCGGGCATTACCCGTGCCAATGCCCGCGCGCTCGTGGATGAATGGATCTCGCTGCAGGGGTCCTGGCATCCCATCGCCTGGCGCCCCGACATCCTGTCGCGCCGGATCATGTCGTGGATCAGTCAGGCGCCGCTGGCGCTGCACGACGCCGACGTGCAGTTCTATCGCCGCTTCCTGCGCAGCCTGACGCGGCAGGTCCGCTATCTCCGGCACAATTACACGAGCGCCCGCGAAGGCACGCAGCGTCTGCAGGCCGCCATCGCGCTCATGTACGCGACCTTGTGCATGGCCGGCCAGACCCGGCATCTGCGTCCGACCATCAAGCGGCTTGAGGAAGAGCTGAGCTGGCAGATCCTTCCCGACGGCGGTCATGTCAGCCGCAACCCGGCGGTCTTGATCGAGTTGCTGCTCGATCTTCTGCCGCTGCGGCAGGCCTTTTCCGCGCGCAATGTCGCGCCGCCGGCTGCCTTGCTCAATGCCATCGACCGCATGATGCCGATGCTGCGCTTCTTCCGGCATGGCGACGGCAACTTTGCGCTGTTCAACGGCATGGGACCGACGCCGGCGGATCAGCTCGCCACCATTCTCGCTTATGACGATGCCCGCGGGACGCCGGTGTCGAACGCGCCGCATTCCGGTTATCAGCGGCTGACCTTGAAGAGCATGCTGGTGATTGCCGATACCGGCAAGGCGCCGCCGCTGGCGGTGAGCCAGGAGGCGCATGCCGGCTGCCTCGCCTTCGAACTCTCCGCCAACGATCACCGCATTGTCGTGAATTGCGGCATGCCGGCCTATGGCCGCGAAAGCTGGCGGCAGGTCGCGCGCGCCACCGCCGCGCATTCGACGGTGGTTCTGAACGAGGCATCGTCCTACCGATTTCGCGACGGCGGCTCATTCCGCAGACTGATCGGCGTTCCGGTCATGGACGGGCCGAGCCGCGTCAACGTCGCTCGCGAGGATCGCGACGACACGGTCACGTTGCGCGCTTCGCATGACGGCTACGCCGACGATTTCGGCATCATCCATCAACGCAGGCTGATGCTGTCCAATGACGGCCTGCGGCTGGACGGCGAGGATGTGTTCGTGCCCGCGCATGGCGAGGGCCTGCGGCCCGGCGTGCCCGACGAATTCGCGGTGCGGTTCCATCTGCACCCGAGCGTGAAGGCCAACCGCCTCACCGACGGACACGGCGTCATGCTGGTACTACCCAACCGCGAGGTATGGACCTTCGACGCTCATGCCGATCAGGTCGAGCTTGAAGAAAGCGTGTTTCTCGCAGGGCTGGACGGGCCGCGCCGGACGGTGCAAATCGTCATCTACGGCCAGGCCCGCCGCGTGCTGCGTGTGCAGTGGACTTTTGCGCATACCTCGACCGGGCAGAGCACGCCGCGCCGGGCCGAACCGGCCACACGCAGAACCACACGGGACGAACCCGAGTTACCGCTATAACCGCCTCAAACAGGATCAGGAATGTCCGACTCTCTTCGCCGCATCGCCCGCGCACTCATTTCCGTTTCCGACAAGGCCGGGCTGATCGATTTCGCCCGGGCGCTGGACAAACACGGCATCGAGATCGTCTCCACCGGCGGCACCGCCAAGGCCCTGATGGAAGCCGGACTGAAAGTCGTCGACGTATCGGACGTCACCGGTTTTCCCGAAATGATGGACGGCCGGGTGAAAACGCTGCATCCGAAAGTACATGGCGGATTGCTGGCGATCCGCGGCAACATCGAACACGCCGCGGCGATGCAGACCCACGGCATCAAGCCGATCGACCTGCTGGTGGTGAGCCTCTATCCGTTCGAAGCAACGGTGGCGAAGGGCGCCGGCTACGACGATTGCATCGAGAATATCGATATCGGCGGACCGGCGATGATCCGTGCGGCGGCGAAGAATCACGGCGATGTCGCCGTGATCGTCGATGCCGACGACTACAAGACCGTGCTCGATGAATTGACTGCGAATGGCGGGGCCACATCGCTGGGCCTGCGCAAGAAACTCGCCGCCAAGGCCTATGCGCGCACCGCCACCTACGACGCCGCCATTTCCAACTGGTTCGCCGAGCAGCTTGCCGAGACCGCGCCTTCGTTCCGCGCCTTCGGTGGCAAGCTCGCGGAAGCCCTGCGTTACGGTGAAAACCCGCATCAGACGGCGGCGTTCTACCGTTCCGGCGAACAGCGGCCCGGCGTCGCCACCGCACGGCAATTGCAGGGCAAGCAGCTCTCCTACAACAACATCAACGACACAGATGCGGCCTACGAATGCATCGCCGAGTTCGACCCCAAGCGCACCGCCGCCTGCGTGATCGTCAAGCATGCCAATCCCTGCGGCGTGGCCGAGGGTGCGTCCCTGCTCGATGCCTACAAGAAGGCGCTGGCCTGCGATTCGACTTCGGCTTTCGGCGGCATCGTGGCGCTCAACCGCACGCTCGACGCCGACGCGGCGCGCGCCATCACCGACATTTTCACCGAGGTGATCATCGCACCGGACGCGACCGAGGAGGCGATCGCCCTCATCGCCGCCAAGAAGAATCTGCGCCTGCTGCTCGCCGGTGGCTTGCCGGATCCGCGCGCCGGCGGACTGACGGTCAAATCCGTCGCCGGCGGTCTGCTGGTTCAGTCGCGCGACAACGCGGTCGCCGACGACATGGACCTGAAGGTGGTGACCAGACGCGCGCCGACCGATGCCGAATTGCGCGACCTGCGCTTCGCCTTCCGTGTTGCCAAGCATGTGAAGTCGAACACCATCGTCTACGCGAAGGACAATGCCACGGTCGGCATCGGTGCCGGCCAGATGAGCCGTATCGATTCCGCCCGCATCGCCGCGCGCAAGGCGCTCGATGCCGCGAACGAACTGGGGCTCTCCGAGCCGATGACCAAGGGTTCGGTCGTCGCCTCCGACGCCTTCTTCCCGTTCGCGGACGGTTTGCTGGTCGCAATCGAAGCCGGCGCCACGGCGGTGATCCAGCCCGGCGGCTCGATGCGCGATGACGAGGTGATCAAGGCGGCGGACGACGCCGGCATCGCCATGGTGTTCACCGGCACCCGGCATTTCCGGCATTGATTCAAGTGCCGGTACTCCCGTTCGTCCCCGCGCAAGCGGGGATCCAGAGTCAAATTCGCTGGTTCCCTGTTTTCGCGGGAATGAACGGAGTATGTTTCACTTCCCCGCCAGATCGCCCAGCAGACTCGCCGCGACCGTCAGCTTCGACAGCGTCAGTCCGCTATCGGCGATTTCATGCACGGCAGTGCGGATGCGCTCGACATCAGCCCTGTGCGTTTCGACCCAGGCATCGACCGCCGCCTGTCCTGGTTCGCCGGCTTCCAGCATCTGTCCCGTGAGCCGGCGCATCGCTTCGCCCAGCGCGTTGCGGGCACGATCCAGCGCAAGGCGATCGAAATAATCCGACACCGCGATCTCGCGTGCCGCATTGGCGATGCGATCAAGCTTGAAAAAGTTGCGCGCGGCGAAATAGGTCATCGCCACATCGGCGGTTACCTTGCCGGTGCGGTCGGCCACCAGCACGATGTCCGGCGCCGCCGACAAGGCCGGCAGATTCGCCATCTTGCGCGCCAGTGCATCAGGCACGCCGGCATTTTTCAGATCGGCAGAGCGGACCGAACGGACGCTGGTGCCTTCCTCCGACAACGCGCGTTCGAGCGCCGCCTCGATGTCGGCAATGCCCTTGCCGAAATGCGTCACCGTCTCTTCAAGTCCCTTGTCCAGATCGACGTTGCGCAGGAACCAGACCAGACGATCGAGCAGGAGGCTCTGCACGGCACCGTAAAGCTCGAGCTGCAGAGCCCCGGAAATCCTGTTGTCGAGCGTGTCGATCTCGCCGTTCAACGCGGTCATGCCATAGCTGTCGCGTACCGCAGCGAACGCCTTCGCGATCCGTTCCGGCGCCGCGCCGGTCTCGTCGGTCAGGCGCGCGACCAGCGCCGGGCCGCCGCGATTGATGATCGAATTGGTGAGCTGGGTTGCGATGATCTCCCGTCGCAAACGGTGCTGCGCCAACCCTTCCGGAAACCGCCGCGACAGCTCCTGCGGGAAATAGCGCACCAGGTCGCGGGCCAGATACGGATCGTCCGGCACCGGCGTCTTGATGAGGTCCTCGAACAGCGAGAGCTTGGCATAGGCGAGCAGCACCGCAAGTTCCGGCCGCACGAAGGATTGCGCCCGGCGGCGCCGGTCGGCGATTTCGACATCATCAGGCAGGAATTCCACCGCGCGATCCAGCTCGCCACGCGCTTCCAGCATCTGCATCAGGCGCGTCAGAAAGCCTGCTTCCTCCAGTCCGCGCAGCTCGGTGAGCGAAAGCGCCAGCGTCTGCTGATAATTGTTGCGCAGGACGAGCTGCGCCACCTCGTCGGTCATGGTCGTCAGCAGGGCATTGCGCTGCTCCAGCGTCAGGCGGCCCGCGCGCACCGGAATGCCGAGCGCGATCTTGATATTCACCTCGAGGTCGGAGGTGTTGACGCCGGCGGAATTGTCGATGGCGTCGGTATTCAGCCGCACGCCGTGGAACGCCGCCTCGATGCGCCCGCGCTGGGTCATGCCGAGATTGGCGCCCTCGCCGATCACCTTGCACTTGAGAGCGGCGCCGGTCACACGAATCGCATCGTTGGCGCGATCGCCAACGGCAGTGTCCGCTTCGCTTGCGGCGCGGATATAGGTGCCGATGCCGCCGAAGAATAGAAGATCGACCTGCATCGTCAGGATGGCGCGAATGACATCCTGCGGCGTCGGCTTCGGCATCGTCAGGCGCAGCAGCGCGCGCGCTTCCGGCGACAGCGGTACTTCCTTGGCGTTGCGCGGATACACGCCGCCGCCCGCGGAGAGCAGCGACTTATCGTAATCCTGCCAGCTCGACCGCGGCAATTCGAACAAGCGTTTGCGTTCGGCGAAACTCGTCGCCGGATCGGGGTCCGGATCGATGAAGATGTCACGGTGATCGAAGGCGGCGATCAGACGAATGGTCTGCTCGCGCAGCATGCCGTTGCCGAACACGTCGCCCGACATGTCGCCGACGCCGGCCACCGTGAACGGCGTCTTGCCGATGTCGATGTCCATCTCGCGGAAATGCCGCTTTACCGCTTCCCAGGCGCCGCGCGCGGTGATGCCCATCTTCTTGTGGTCATAGCCGGCCGATCCGCCGGAGGCGAAGGCATCGCCGAGCCAGAAATCGCGGCGCAGCGAGATTTCGTTGGCGATGTCCGAGAAGGTCGCCGTGCCCTTGTCGGCGGCGACCACCAGATAGGGATCATCTTCATCATGGCGCACGACCTGCGGCGGCGGCACGATCCCGTCAGTCGAGAGATTGTCGGTGACATCGAGCAGGCTTTCGACGAACAGCTTGTAGGTTGCAACACCTTCCGCCTGCACGGCTTCGCGCGGTCCCGCGGGCGCGCGCTTGGGCACGAACCCACCCTTGGCGCCGACCGGCACGATCACCGCGTTCTTCACCTGCTGCGCCTTCACCAGGCCGAGCACTTCGGTGCGGAAATCCTGCGGACGGTCGGACCAGCGAATGCCGCCGCGCGCCACCTTGCCGAAGCGCAGGTGCACGCCTTCCACACGCGGTGAATAGACGAAGATTTCGTAGAGCGGGCGCGGCGCCGGCAGGGTGGTCAGCTTGCGGCTTTCGTACTTGACCGCAATCTCGGCTTTCGGCTGACCGTCCTTGTCGAGCTGATAGAAATTGGTGCGGGTCGCGCTTTGCACGGCGTTGACGAAATGGCGCAGAATGCGATCCTCGTCGAGGCTTTCGACCTTGTCGAGCGCGGCATCCATCTCCGCGACGATCTCCGCTTCGTGATGTCCGCGCTCCTCCAGCGAGATTTCGAGACGCGGATCGAACCGCACCTGGAACAGCGCCACAATGCGGGCCGCGATCGCGGCGTGCCGATTGAGCGTCTTCCACATATAGTCCTGCGAGAACGGCACCTGCACCTGACGCAGGAACCGCGAAATCGCCCGCAGCAGAACGACATCGCGCCAATACAGGCCGGCGCCGAGCACGAGCGCATTGTAGCCGTCATCCTCGGCGCCGCCGGTCATCACCACGAGGAAGCAGCTTTCCAGCGCCTGCCGCAGCCGATCGAGGTCGATGACGCCGCCGTCCGCGCGCTCCAGCATCATATCGTGCAGAAACACAACGGTGCCGTCGGGCTGCGCCGGCCTGATTTCGGACGTCCGCTCGTCGACGACGCGGAATCCCATATTCTCCAGCACCGGCACGCGCTCGGATAACGGAAGCGGACGATTATAACTGAATACTTTGAGGCCGACGCATTTGTCGCCCTCCTCCGGCAGCGCGCGGAAATTCACCGCCAGCGGGCGTTCTGCCGACAGCCCCTCGATCACGCGGATGTCGGCGAGAGCGGTCGCCGGCGAATAACGGCCGCGATAGCCGGTGGAGAAGGCATCCCGATAGCGGATCTGCAGATCCTTGGTGCGCGCGGGATCGAAATTGTCGGCCAGTTGCTCAAAGAGGATATCGGCCCAGGTGCGCACGATATTCGAAACGCCGTGCTCGAGCGCCGCACGATCCGGATCGGGCCGGCGTTCGGCAGCGTCCAGCTCGCGGCGCGCCACGATGAAATGCGCGCGGACCAGCGGGCTTTCCGGCAGGAACAGCGTCAGTCCGCCGATATGTCCCTGATATGCGGTGGCGAGAAATTCGCCGACCAGCCCGACCACATCGCTGGTCGCGCGCTCGCGCGGCAGGAACACCAGCGCCGAGATGAAGCGATCGAAGCGGTCGCGCCGCGGCAGCACCCGCACGCGCGGGCGCTCGTCGAGCTGCATGATCGCCAGCGCGAAGTCATACAACGTCGCTTCGTCGATCTGGAACAGCTCGTCGCGCGGATAGGTCTCCAGCACATTGGCCAGCGCCTTGGCCGAATGGCCGCTGCTGCTGAAGCCGGCGCGCTCGATCACCACACCGACCTTGCGGCGGATATAGGGGATCGAACGTGTGGAGCGCGTATAGGCGGTCGATGTCAGAAGCCCGACGATGCGCAACTCGCCGGCCACCCGGCCGTCCTCGCCGAAACGCTTCACCGCAATATAATCCATGAAGACGCGGCGATGGACGCGCGAGCGCAAGCTCGCCTTGGCGATCATCAAGACTCTCGGCTGCTCGATGAAAGCGCGCATCTCGCGCATCATCGCGTCAGGACCGGCAATCGCCTTCAGCTCGCCGACCTGCGGGTCGCGCAGAACCCCGAGCCCGCTGCCGGCAACCGGCTCCGGTTCGCCATTGTCGCCGAAGCGATATTCGCGGGCGCCGAGAAAGGTGAAATTGTCGGCGATCAGCCATTCCAGGAACTGCACCGCCTCGGCGATCTCGTCGACCGGCAGGGCCGGCGGATTGGCCTTCAGATCGGCAATGGTGCCGCCGACGCGATCGAGCAATGGCCGCCAGTCGGCAACGCTGATCCGCACATCGGCGAGGACCTGCTCCAGCCCCTGCACCAGCTGAGTGCGGCGCGCCTCGTTGTCGTCACGGTCGACATGGATATGGATGAAGCTCTCGCGCACCGGCGCCGACTTCGTCTGCGTCGAAAGCGACAGCAGTTTCCCGGAAGCATCGCGCTCGACAGCGAGAATGGGATGCGCCACCAGACGGACGGCGATATCGCGCGCGGCCAGCTCCGCCATTACCGAGTCGACAAGGAACGGCATGTCGTCATTGACGATTTCGATCACCGAGATCGCCGTCAACTTGTCGCCATTCGCCGGCGGGTCGACGAAGCGAACCTTCGGCGCCGCGGCCTTGCGGACCGACAGGAATTCAAAGGCGTGTGCGGCGAGCGCCGCGAGGTCCTGCGGCTGGTAGCCGACGAGATCCTCCGGCGAGATTTGCGCAAACAACGCCTGGATCAGTTTCGCCGGCATCGTGCCACTGCCGGACAGGATGCCCGCCGCCTGTTCGATCAAGCGCTGCGCCGACCGTTTGTCCTCCGCTGCGAGGAGACTTTCAACCCGCATCTCTGTCCTTCCCTTGCCGCCCGGACCAAATCAGAGACCTTGTCAGTCTGTTCGACCCGGTCATCCGCGTCGAGCCCTGTCAGGCCGTGCATCACGAAGTTTCGAAGACGATCATGATGCCCCGCGTTCCCGACAGCTTCACGACCATGTAGGCTTCCCGGCAACGATGGTCCGGGAGATTGCCATGCGCAAGGATAAGAAAAAGCTTAACAATATCAGAAAGAAGGACAAAGCGACGAAACCCTCGGCGGACTCCGCTGCAAGATCCGCTTCCGCCGCTGCGGGCGCGGGCCCTGCGGCCGGTGACGGCGCGCTGTTTCTCGCGCTGTCGCTCCCCAAGCCGGACCTGAACGATTCGATGGCGGCCTATTTCCGGAAATGCGAGGAGAAACTCGGCTTCGTGCCGAATGTGCTCAAGGCCTATGCCTTCGACATGGCGAAGCTCGAAGCCTTCGTCGCGATGTATAATGATCTGATGCTGGGTCCATCCGGGCTGAGCAAACTCGAGCGCGAGATGATCGCGGTCGCGGTTTCGTCACACAACCGCTGTTATTATTGTCTAGTGGCACATGGTGCGGCGGTGCGGCAATTGTCGGGCGAGCCGCAGCTCGGCGAGCTGATGGCGATGAATTATCGCAGCGCCCGCCTCTCGCAGCGCCAGCGGGCGATGCTGGATTTCTCCGTGAAGCTGACCTCGCAACCCGGGGCGGTGGAAGAACCCGACCGCGACGAGCTGCGCCGCGCCGGATTTTCCGACCGTGACATCTGGGACATTGCGGCGGTCGCCGGCTTCTTCAATATGACGAACCGCGTCGCGTCGGCCACCGACATGCGGCCCAACACCGCCTACCATGCGCAAGCGCGCTGAGGTCAGGACCGATTGACAGCAATACCGCGCCTTTTTGTCTGGCTTTTTCTGGCACTGCTTTCCGGCTCCGGCGCCGCAATGGCGCGCGCGCCGGAGATCCCCCCGGTTCAGTCCGTCCGCGCGCAGAACGGTATGGTGGTGGCGCAGGAAGCCATTGCCGCGCGCATCGGCGCCGACATTCTGAAGGCCGGCGGCAATGCAATCGATGCCGCGGTCGCGACCGGCTTTGCACTGGCGGTGACCTATCCGCGCGCCGGCAATATCGGCGGCGGCGGCTTCATGGTGATCCACCTTGCCAGGAACAAGCGTTACTTGAGCAAGCACTCCTTGGGCAAGCGCAACATCGCCATCGATTACCGCGAGACCGCGCCCGCCGCGATCACCCGCGACAGTTTCCTCGATGCCAAGGGCGAGGCCGATCCGGACAAGTCGCGCAATAGCGGCCTCGCCGTCGGCGTCCCGGGAACGGTGGCGGGTCTTGCGCTGGCGCACCGCAAATACGGCTCCGGCAAATTCACGCTGGCGCAACTGATCGCGCCGTCGATAGCCCTGGCGCGCGACGGCTTCGTGATTGACGGAGACCTCGCCGATACGCTCGATTCGGCGCGGCGGCTGTTCGCGCGCTGGCCCGCGTCCGCTAAGATTTTCCTGAAGGCCGATGGCACGGCGCTGGGCGCCGGCGATCGGCTGGTGCAGACCGACCTCGCCGCCACGCTGGAAGCGATCGCGCAGACGGGGCCGCACGCCTTTTACGAAGGTGCGATCGCCGACAGGATCGCCGCCGCCGTGCGCGAGGCGGGCGGCGTGATGACCGCGGACGATCTGAAAAGCTATCGCGCCATCGAGCGCAAGCCGGTCACCGGCCGCTACCGCGGCCACACCATCATCTCGATGCCGCCGCCATCGTCCGGCGGTGCACATCTGATCGAGATGCTGAACATTCTGGAAGCCTATGACCTGAACAAGCTCGGTCCGGCGAGCCCGGAGACCACGCATCTGCTGATCGAGGCGATGAAACGCGCCTATGCCGACCGCGCGGTTTATCTCGGCGATCCGGATTTTGTGAAAGTGCCGCTGCGCGGTCTGGTGTCGAAACGTTACGCCGCGACCTTGCGCAAATCGATCGGCGAACGCGCGACGCCGTCCGCGCAGATCCGCAACGGCGATCCGGTCAAGGCCGAGGGCGACAACACCACGCATTATTCCGTCGTCGACCGCTTCGGTAATGCCGTCTCCAATACCTACACGCTCAATCTCAGCTACGGGAACGGTCTGGTCGCAGCCGGCACCGGCGTCCTGCTCAACAACGAGATGGATGACTTTGCCGCCAAGCCCGGCGCGCCGAATGCCTTCGGTCTCGTCGGCGCCAGCGCCAATGCGCCGGCCCCGCGCAAGCGGCCATTGTCGTCGATGACCCCGACCATCGTATTGAAGAACGGCCGTCCCCTGCTCGTGACCGGCAGCCCCGGCGGCAGCCGCATCATCACCACCAC
>JAEWCJ010000241.1 GCA_023390695.1 Pseudomonadota bacterium
GGTCACGCCGGGATGGATCGACACCACGGTCTTTTCCCTGGTCTTCGGATCCGGCTCCATGATGCACAGGTCGGTGATCAGCTTGGTCGGGCCCTTGGTCTTGACGCCGAGACGCTCGCGGTGATCGCCGCCCTCGCCGTGACCGAGCGAGGTCACGAAATCGAGCTTCTCGACGAAGCCGCGCTTGGACTGCGACATGATGATGAATATCTCGCCGCAGGAAGTGGCGATCTCCGGCGCGCCGCCGCCGCCCGGCAGCCGCACCTTCGGCTTGTCGTAGGGACCGACGACGGTCGTATTGAGATTGGCGTATTTGTCGATCTGCGCGCCGCCGAGGAAGCCGACGGTGATGCGTCCGCCCTGCAGCCAGTAGCGGAACATCTCCGGCACCGACACCGTCGTCAGCGCGGTGTCACACAATTCGCCGTCGCCGATCGAGAGCGGCAAGACCGAGGGCTTGGTGGCGAGCGTGCCCGATTCGTAGATCAGCGTGATGTCCGGCGCATGCGTCAGGCGCGCGAGATTGGAAGCCGCCGACGGCGCGCCGATGCCGACGAAGGTGACGTCGCTGTTCTTGAGCGCGCGCGCGGCCGCAACGGTCATCATTTCCGCGGGTTTGTAATTGGTCGTCATCGTCATCACTCCGCCGCTACGCGCAGGTTACGGACATGCTCGGCGAAATCTTCCGGGCGCTTGTTCAGCACGTTTTCCTTCATCCAGGCGAGGAAGGTGTCGCGCTCGCGCGCGATATTGTCCCATTCCTTGTAGAAGGCGTTGAAGCGCTTGTAATAGCCCTGCGCATAGGAGGGGAAGGCGCCGCCCGGCACCACCGAAATGGCGCCGACCGTCCAGGCCGGCAGGATCACGGTGTTGAGATTGCGCGGGCCGAAATCGTCGACGATCTCCTCCACCGTCACGATCGAGCGCTTGGCGGCGAGCACCGCCTCCTTCTGCACGCCGAGGATGCCTTCCAGCAGCACGTTGCCTTCGCGGTCGGCCCGCAGCGCATGGATGACGGCAACGTCCGGACGATGCGAAGGCACCGTCGCCAGCACCTCGCCGGTATACGGACAAGTGACGCTCTTGATGCTCGGATTCACCTTCGGCAGGTCGGTGCCGATGTAGCCGCGGAACACCGCGAAGGGCAGGCCCGACGCGCCGGAGGCGTAGGCGTTCGCCATCGCCGCATGCGAATGCTCTTCGATCTCCAGCTTGTTCGGCCAGCCCTTCTCGATCGCGTCGCGCACGCGATGCAGCGAGCCGACGCCGGGATTGCCGCCCCAGGAGAAAATGAGCTTGTCCGCGCAGCCCATGCCGACCAGTTGATCGTAGATCAGGTCCGGCGTCATGCGGATCAGGGTGAGATGCTTCCTGCCCTGACGGATGATTTCATGACCGGCGGCGTGCGGGATGAGGTGGGTAAAGCCTTCCATCGCCACCGCATCGCCGTCGCGAATGTTGGCTGCGACGGCGTCGGCGAGGGACATGACACGCGACATATCGAGCACTTCCTCTTGCGCAGATGGCGCAGTGATATTGCTGGTTTATTTCAATTTACGGACCGCGTCCGGACGGGTCAAATGCCAGCGAATTCGCTCGAAGTCCAATGCTTTGCCGGAACCGAGGCGGCAATTCCGCGAATGTTCGAAACGCGAACACCCAGGACGTGAACATGCCGGCTCTTTCCTCTGCACCGATTTTCACAATTCATGCGGAACTCGCCGACATCCTGCAGTTCGGCAACACGCCCGCCGGCGAGCGCCGCGTCATCAATATCCTGGGCGGGCGGGTGGAAGGCACCAAGCTGACAGGAGAAATCCTGCCGGGCGGCGCCGACTGGCAAGTGATCCGCGCCGATGGCGTCGCCGACATCAAGGCCCGCTACACGATCAGGAGCGGCGATGGCGGTCTTGTGCTGGTGTCCAGCGAAGGGATGCGGCACGGGCCGCCCGACGTGATCGCGCGCCTGGCCAAGGGTGAGGCCGTCGATCCTGCGCTTTACTATTTCCGCACCCTGATGCGCTTCGAGACCGGCGCGCCGGGGCTCGCCTGGATGAACCGGATCCTCGCGATTGCGCATGGCGCCCGGCTGCCCAACGCGGTGAAACTCGACGTTTACGAGGTGCTGTAACGCCGTCGGCACGGCAGCACTATTGTTTCGGACGACAATAGTTGTTAAAGACAACAATTATCCACGAACAACGACAATGACCCGGAAACGCCTGCCGATGGACCTCCCCGCTTCGCTCACCGCCGAGCGTCAGGAGAATATTGCCATTCTGCGCCTGTCGCGGCCACAGAAACGCAATGCGCTCGACGACACCACGGTCAACGGCATCGAAATCTTCTTCGACGCGCTGCCGGCCGACATCCGCGCCGTGGTGCTGCATGGCGAAGGCGAGCATTTTTCCGCCGGGCTCGACCTCACCGAACTGACGGTGCGCAACACCGTCGAGGCCGTGCATCATTCGCGCAACTGGCATCGCATTTTCGACAAGCTGGAATTCGGCAAGGTGCCGGTCGTCGCCGTGCTGCATGGCGCCGTGGTCGGCGGCGGACTGGAGCTGGCGGCCGCCTGTCATGTCCGCATCGCCGAGCGCTCCGCCTATTATGCGCTGCCGGAAGGCAGCCGCGGCATCTATGTCGGCGGCGGCGGCTCGGTGCGCGTCCCGCGCCTGATCGGCGCCGCGCGCATGATGGACATGATGCTGACCGGCCGTACCTACGGCGCCGACGAAGGCCTGACCATGGGCATCACGCAATATCTCGTCGATGACGGCGCGGGTCTGGCGAAAGGCATCGAACTGGCGCAGCGCATCGCCGCCAACACGCCGCTCACCAATTACGCCGTCATGCATGTGCTGCCGCGCATCGCCGACATCGAGCGCGACGGCGGCTACCTGATGGAATCGCTGATGGCCGCCATCGCCTCCGGCAACGAAGAGGCGCAGCAGCGGCTGCGGGATTTTCTTGAGAAGCGGGCGCCGAAGGCACTGCACAAGAAATAACAAGCGCCAAAAACACGGGTGGAAACGGGTCCGGGGATGGTTCGCACGCGATGACGGAAGCCTCGTTTCAGATACAGCCGGACGCACAGGCCTACCGCACGGTCAGGCTCGGCCGCCCCGACATGGACATCGACAGGCGGACCGACGGCACGATCCACATTCGCGCGCGGGAAGCGCTCGGAAATTATCCCGCGCGCCTAACCGACCGCCTGCTGTACTGGGCAGAGCGCGCGCCCGACCGCGTCTTCATGGCGGCGCGCGGCAAGGACAGCGATTGGCGCAACATCACTTATGCGCAAACGCTGTCTTACGCGCGCAGCATCGGCGAGGCGCTGCTCAAGCGCGGTCTGTCCGCCGAACGCCCGGTCGTCATCCTCTCCGGCAACGACCTCGAACATGCGATGCTCGGTCTCGCCTGCGTGTATGCCGGCATCGCCTATGCGCCGATCTCGCCGGCCTATTCGCTGGTCTCCAACGATTTCGGCAAGCTGCGTCATATCTTCAAACTGCTGACGCCGGGCTTTGTCTTCGCCTCCGATGGACAGGCCTTTGGCCGCGCCATTGACGCCGTCGTGCCGCGCGAGGTCGAAGTCGCGGTGACCCGCAATCCGCCTGCAGGGCGCGCCACCAGCTTGTTCGCGGATCTTGCGGCGACGCCGCCGACAGCGGCCATCGACACGGCCAACAGGATTGTCGGCCCGGACACGATCACCAAATTCCTGTTCACCTCCGGCTCGACCGGCCAGCCCAAGGCGGTGATCAACACCCAGCGCATGTGGTGTTCGAACCAGCAGATGATCGCGCAGGCGCTCGCCTATTTTCAGGACGAGCCGCCGGTCACCGTCGACTGGGCGCCGTGGCATCACACCGCCGGCGGCAATCACGATGTCGGGCTCGTGCTCTATAACGGCGGCACCTTCTATATCGACGCGGGCAAGCCGCTGCCGGGCGCGATCGACATCACCGTACGCAATCTGAAAGACGTCGCGCCGACCTGGTATTTCAACGTGCCGAAGGGCTTCGAGGCGCTGCTGCCGTTCCTGCGTAACGACGCGCAGTTGCGGCAGACCTTCTTCAGCCGCCTGAAGGTGATGTGGTTTGCCGGCGCGGCGCTTGCGCAGGCAGTGTTCGACGAGATGCAGCAGCTCGCACTGCAGAGTTGCGGCGAGCGCATTCATTTCCTCACCGGTTTCGGCGCCACCGAAACCGCGCCCTGCGCGCTGGCGCGCACCTGGGCGACGAAGAATTCCACCAATATGGGCCTGCCGACCGCCGGCGTCGAACTCAAGCTGGTGCCGTCGGAGGGCAAGCTGGAGGCACGCGTACGCGGCCCCAACATCACGCCGGGCTATTGGCGGCAGCCGGATCTCACCGCGGCGTCCTTCGACGACGAAGGCTTCTACAAGCTCGGCGACGCCTTCAAACTCGACAATCCCGACAATCTCGCCGACGGCCTCCTGTTCGACGGCCGCGTCGCCGAGGATTTCAAGCTCGCCACCGGCACCTGGGTGAGCGTCGGCCCGCTGCGCGCGCAGTTGCTGGAAGGTTTCGCCCCGCTGGCGCGAGATCTGGTGATTGCCGGCGCCGACCGTCACGATCTCTCGGTGCTGATCTTCCCCGATGTCGAAGCCTGCCGCCGCGCCGCCGCTCTCCCCGCCGATGTCGCCGTCGAGGACGTGCTGGCGCATGTCGCGGTGACCGAGGAAATCCGCAAGCGCCTGCAGACACTGGCCGCACGCAGCACCGGCAGCTCCAACCGCGTCTGCCGCGCCATCCTGCTCGCCGAGCCGCCCTCGCTCGATTCCGGCGAAATGACCGACAAGGGCTCGATCAACCAGCGCGCAGTGCTGGCCCGCCGCTCATCGCTGCTCGACGAACTCTATACCGTGCCGCATTCGCCGAATGTGATCGCGATCAATTCCGGAGCCGACCGATGAACGACAAGACGCCGGGCATCGGCGCCACCTTCTCCGACGCCTGGCTGCTCGACGGCGTGCGCACGCCCTTCGTCGATTACAACGGCGCGTTCGCCACGGTCTCGCCGATCGATCTCGGCATCAAGGCCGGGCGCGAAGCCATCAAGCGCGCGGGCGTCTCTGCCGACGACATCGGCACCGTCATCACCGGCAGCATGGCGCAGGCCAGCTTCGACGCCTACATGCTGCCGCGCCATGTCGGGCTTTATTCCGGCGCGCCTGTGGAGACGCCGGCGCATCATGTGCAGCGCGTCTGCGGCACCGGCATCGAGGCGATTTCGCAGGCGGCGGACGCGGTGTCGCTCGGCCGCGCCGATCTCGCGCTTGTCGTCGGCGCGGAATCGATGAGCCGCAATCCGGTTGCCGCCTATACGCATCGCGGCGGCTTCCGCATGGGCCAGGTGGAGTTCAAGGATTTCCTCTGGGAAGCGTTGCTCGATCCCGCCGCCAAGGTGACCATGGGCGACACCGCGGAAAATCTGGCGCAAAAATATCAGATCACGCGCGATGAAGTGGACGCCTATGCCGCGCGCAGCTTCGAGCGGGCGCTGGCGGCGCAAAAGGCGGGTTTCTTCGCCGACGAGATCGTGCCGGTGACCAGCGAGACCTTCGTGCGCGACGGCCTTGAGCCGCGCGGCATCGTGCTCGACCGCAAGACGCCGGAGGTGACGGCGGACACGCATGTGCGGCCTTCACCGGTCGAACAGCTTGCAAAAATCCGCCCGGCCTTCGGCGGCGTGCAGACCGGCGGCAATTCCTCGGCCATCGTCGATGGCGCCGCGGCGGTGCTGGTGACGAATGCGGATTATGCGAAGACGCACGGCAAGACGCCGCTGGCACGCATCCTCGCCGTGGCCGCTGTCGGCGTGCCGCCGGCGATCATGGGCATCGGGCCGGTGCCGGCGATCAACGCGGTTCTGCAGCGCGCCGGGCTGCAACTCTCCGACATCGACCGCTTCGAGATCAACGAGGCCTTCGGCGCGCAGGTGATGGCCTGCGCCCGCGAACTCGGGCTCGACGAGAACAAGCTGAATGTGAATGGCGGTGCCATCGCCATCGGGCACCCGCTCGGCGCCACCGGTGTGCGGCTGGCGCTGACGCTGGCGCGCGACCTGAAACGCGCGGGATTGCGTTACGGTATCGCCTCCGCCTGTATCGGCGGCGGCCAGGGCATCGCGCTGCTGATCAAGAACCCGGAAGCAAAGGCCTGATCGCATGGATATCAAGGGGCAGACGGCCATCATCACCGGCGGCGCCTCCGGCCTCGGCGCAGCGACCGCGGAAGCGCTCGCAGCCGCCGGGGCGAAGGTCGCACTGCTAGACGTGAACGTGCAGGCGGCGGAAGCAATCGCGAAGACAATCGGCGGCATCGCCGTGCAATGCGACGTGACCAGCGACACCAGCGCGGAGGCGGCGCTCGCCAAGGTGCGCGAAGCCTATGGCGCCGGCCGCGTGCTGGTGAATTGCGCCGGCATCGGCCCGCCCAAGCGCATCGTCGGCAAGGACGGCCCGATGCCGCTCGCCGACTACAAGCGGGTGATCGAGATCAACCTGATCGGCACCTTCAACATGCTGCGGCTCGCCGCCGCCGACATGTGCAAGCTGGAGCCGCTCGCCGACGGCGAGCGCGGTGTCATCGTCTCCACCGCTTCGGTCGCGGCTTTCGAGGGCCAGGTCGGGCAGGCCGCCTATGCGTCGTCGAAAGGCGGCGTCGCGGCGCTGACCATGCCGGCCGCGCGCGAACTGGCGCAGTTCGGCATCCGCGTCATGACGATCGCACCGGGTATCTTCATGACCCCGATGCTGGCGGCATTGCCGCAGGAGGCGCAGGACAGTCTCGGCGCCTCGGTGCCGTTCCCGAAACGGCTGGGCCGGCCTGACGAATTCGCCGACCTTGTTTCGTTCATCGTGCAAAACCGCTATCTGAACGGCGAGGTCATCCGCCTCGACGGCGCGCTGCGCATGGCGCCCCGTTAGGTTCACGCTCGTGAGGTTGGTCTAAATGCTGAAGAATTCACGCAGCCTGCGCATCGAATGGGGCGATTGCGATCCCGCCGGCATCGTTTTCTATCCGCGCTATTTCGCGATGTTCGATCACTCGACCACCATGCTGATTTCCGCCGCCAGCGGGCTCAACAAATACGACCTGCTGAAGAAATATAAGGCGCACGGCTATCCGATGGTCGACACCCGCGGCAAGTTCGCGATCCCGACCCGCTTCGGCGACGACGTGACGATCGAGTCGGAATTCACCAAGGTCGGCCGCTCGAGCTTCGACATCGAACACAAGCTGATCAAGGACGGCAAGGTCTGCCTCGAAGGCTTCGAAACGCGGGTGTGGGTGATCAAGGACCCGGACGATCCGGCAAAGATCAAATCGGCGCCGATCCCCGAAGACCTCGCCGCGAAGTTCCGCGGCGAGTAGCGGCTCACCCGCAGCCACATACTCCGTTCATTCCCACACCCGGGTCCGCGCGAAGCGCGGCCCGAGTG
>JAEWCJ010000288.1 GCA_023390695.1 Pseudomonadota bacterium
GGGCCGGACGGCCCGGGATCAGCGCCGTCGTGATGACGATGTCCTGCTTCTGGATGTGCTCGGCGATCAGCGCGGCCTGCTTCGCCTGATATTCCTTCGACATCTCCTTGGCGTAGCCGCCGGCGGTTTCCGCCTGCTTGAATTCGTCGTCTTCGACGGCGACGAATTTCGCACCAAGGCTCTGCACCTGCTCCTTCACCGCCGGCCGCACGTCGGTCGCAGTGACGATGCCGCCGAGCCGCCGAGCCGGCGCGATCACCTGCACACCGGCAACGCCGACGCCCATGACGAACACCTTCGCCGCCGGAACCGTGCCGGCCGCGGTCATCATCATCGGCAGTGCGCGGCCATATTCGGCGGCGCCGTCGATCACGGCGCGATAGCCGGCGAGATTGGCCTGGCTGGACAACACGTCCATCGACTGCGCGCGGGTGATGCGCGGCATCAATTCCATCGCAAAGCCGACAAGCCCGGCATCGGCCATCGCCTTCAGCGCCGCCTCGTTGCCGTAGGGATCCATGATCGCAACGACCAGAGCCCCCTTCTTGTAGGTCTTGATTTCGTCGGCGCTCGGACGGCGCACCTTGAGAACGATGTCCGCGTCCTTGGCCGCACCGGCGGTCACGGTCGCACCGGCCGCCGTGTAATCGGCGTCCCGAATGCCCGACTTCACGCCGGCGCCGGCTTCCACCGCGACCTCAGCTCCCAAGCCGATAAATTTTTTGACAGTTTCCGGCGTGCCAGCCACGCGCGGTTCGGCAGCGTTTGTTTCTGCCGCGATTGCGATCTTCATAAAGGTCCCCGACGCCAGTCGTTATTCGTTAGAGAAGGAAGTAGGCCATCAGGACGAGAATGCCGATGACGGTGATGGTCCCCCACTTCGCCATCGTCAGAAACATCTCGTACGTTGCCTCGTGCGCCGGCAGGTCGTTGCCTTCCGCGGTGGTGTATTCGATTGGGTCGGCCATGTTCTAAAGCCCCTTGCGGTCCTGGACTGGTTGGGTTGAGGGGTAGCCCAACAGGACCAGGCTTGCAATGCCGGACCCGCTCGAATTGTAAGAAAGGCCTGAAGAACTGGCGGAATCCGCCGGTCGCCGCGGGCGGCGCGTGCAGACTTAAATGCCGGCGAGCCCCGCTTCGGCGAGTGCGGCCTGCTGCCGATGCGCCACTTTTTCGATGGAGAAATCTTCGATCGCTTCGTTGAAAAGACGAAAGAAGTTCAACTCGGCTTTCAGGTGAAGAAACACCCCGCCGAGCCCGATTGCAGCCCGGTCCATGAAGACGAATTCGCGCGGCACCGTGACCGGCCCTTTTTCCTTCAGCGCCTGATGCACACGGAACGCTTCGCGGCGGCCATATTCGGCCGGCTTCACGCCGTCCGCGATCGACCGCACGCGGTCGTCGAGCAACGGGCCGTAGATGAAGCGCGCCCAGATGTTCAACACATCGATCAGATCGCGCGACAGCTTCTTGAAGCCCCACGTTTCATACGCATGCACGATCAACGCATCGTCCTGGTGCTGCAATCCACGATACAGATCCACAACGCCGCCGACGAATTTCGGAGGAAAGATGCGGATGCAGCCATAGTCGAGCAGATTGATGCCGCGCGGCTCGCCCTGCTCCTCGAACACCGTGTAATTGCCAAGATGCGGATCGCCGTGAATCACGCCGAAGCGGCTGAACGGAAACCACCAGGCCGTGAACATCGCCGTGGCAAGACGGTTGCGCACATCCAGGGACGCATCCTTGTGCGCCAGGATCCGCTTTCCCTCCAGCCAGTCGAGCGTCAGCAGCCGCCGCGTCGACAGCTCGTGCCAGACGCGCGGAACGCGAATGCTGTCGGTGGCGGCCAGCATCTTGCGATAGAGCGCAACATGTTTGGCTTCGCGCTCGTAATCGAGTTCCTCGCGGATGCGATCCGAAATCTCGCGTCCGATCTCGCTCGGATCGATCGCAGGTTCGAGCCTGCGATAAAGCGCGAACAGCATCTGCAATTGCGCGAGATCGGCTTCGACCGCCGACTGCATGTCGGGATATTGCAGCTTGCAGGCCAGGTCGCTGCCGTCCAGCGCGCGCGCCTTGTGCACCTGGCCGAGCGAGGCCGCCGCGGCCGATTGATGCTCGAACGATGCGAATTTCGTCTGCCAGTCGGGGCCAAGTTCGGCGCTCATGCGGCGCTTGACGAAGGCCCAGCCCATCGGCGGAGCTTCGCTCTGCAGCTTGGCAAGCTCGATGGTGTATTCCGGCGGGATCGCTTCCGGGATGGTGGCGAGCAACTGCGCCACCTTCATGATCGGGCCCTTCAGCCCGCCAAGCGCGGCGCCCAGCGCGGCCGCGTTCTCGGTGCGGTCGAGCCCCCGGCCGAGGAACCGCGCCGCGGCGATGCGCGCGGCGACGCCGCCGACATTGGTGCCGACGCGGGCATAACGGGCCGCGCGAGCGGAGAAACGGTTGGCTTCCGGGTCATCGGTCATGCCGGGAAGATATAATGCCGTGTGCAAAAAAGACGAGTCACGGGCGAAAGTGTCGCCGTCACAGATTCGCCGCCGGCCAAGGCTAGGCGATGCCATCGATTGACGGAGATCTTTTCATGAAGATGACGACTGCAGGGGTAGTCGCGGCATTGATGCTGGCCACCCCATCCCTGGCCCAGCCGGCATTGGAGCGGGGCCCCGCCATCACCGTCCGCGGCGACGGCCGCGCCGAAGTGCCGCCGGATATCGCGCGGCTGACGGCCGAGGTCGTCACCAAAGCCCGCACTCTCGAAGCGGCGAGCAACGCACACAAGGAGCGGGCCACGAAAGCGGCGGCCGCCCTGCGGGCCATGGCAAAGGACGGCATCGAAATCGTGCAGTCGAATTTCCGGCTCGATCAGGTGCGCCAGCCGGTGCAGCCACAATCGGGCCAGCGCGCCGAAACGGAGTATCAGGCGGTGACCTCGTTCGAGATCAAATCGAAGAAGCTGGACACCATCGACGCCGCGGTTACCGCGATTGCAGCAACCGGCCTGTTCGAAATCCGCAATCTGCGCTTCGGCCTTGACGAAAAGAACGACGCACTCGACATCGCGCGCCGCAACGCTGTCGCCGATGCGCGCCAGCGCGCCAAGGTTTATTCGGAAGCCGCCGGCGTGCAGCTCGGTGAGGTCATCGAGATCACCGACAGCGAGCCGCGCATGTTCCGCGAAGTCGCGATGTCGATGAGCGCCGACCGCAGCATGCAGGTGGCGCCGCCGGAAAACATTGCGGTGACGGCGGGCATTACAATGACCTGGCGGATCAAGCCTTAGCGCGCACCAGCCAAAGCAATCCAAAAATCACCACCGGCGTCAGGAAATCCGTGAATAGGATCGGCCCGGCATTGCCGGGGGCGAAATTGCCCGCCTGCACGATGTCACGGATATGCCCGACGCCGGCGCCGCCCAGAAAGCCGGCGCTGACGAGGTTGGTGGCGAGCCGCGCCTGAAAGCCGCGGAAGGCGGCGTAAAGCCCGGCCACTCCGATCCCGAGATTGGCGACCCCGACCTCGAACTGGAACGGCGACGGCTGCCAGCCGATCGCAGCCGCGGCCTGCTGCGGAAAGAAAATGTGCCCGGTCGCCGCCCACAGCCCCATCAGACCGACCGGGAAGATGAAAATGTAACGCAGCAATGCGCCGACGATCACGTCGCGGGTCAGCGGGCGCGGTGCGCGGAAGATGGAAATTGCGGCAAAAGCCAGCGCGCAGGCCCAGGCCAGAATCGGAACAATGATGACCATGCCGGCGGCTCGTCGCGGATCAGGCGGTTTTATCCAGCGCTTCCAGTTCGCCGATCATGCGATCGATGACGCCGAGCCCGCCCTGCCAGAAATTCGGATCGCGCGCATCGAGCCCGAAGGGCTTGAGCAATTCGGAATAATGCTTGGTGCCGCCGGCCGCGAGCATGGCGAGATAGCGTTCGGCAAAGCCGGCTTCCGCCTGCTCGTAAACCGCATACAGCGAATTCACTAGGCAATCGCCGAAGGCATAGGCGTAGACATAGAACGGCGAATGGATGAAGTGCGGGATATAGGTCCAGAACACCTCATAGCCCGGCTTGAGCTCGATGGCCGATCCCAGGCTCTCGCTCTGCACTTCCATCCAGAGTTCGTTGATGCGCTCGGCGGTGAGTTCGCCCTCCTTGCGCTCGAGATGCACCTTGCGCTCGAAAGAGTAGAACGCGATCTGCCGCACCACCGTATTGATCATGTCCTCGACCTTGGCGGCGAGCATCGCCTTGCGCTCGACGGCATTGGCCGTTGACGCCAGCAGCTTCTTGAAGGTCAGCATCTCGCCGAACACGCTCGCGGTCTCCGCCAGCGTCAGCGGCGTCGGCGCCATCAGGGGACCGTTCGGCGCCGCCAGGACCTGGTGCACGCCGTGACCAAGTTCGTGCGCCAGCGTCATCACGTCGCGCGGCTTGCCCTGATAGTTGAGCAGCACATAAGGGTGCGCCGACGGCACCGTCGGATGCGCGAAGGCGCCCGGCGCCTTGCCCGGCCGCACCGGCGCATCGATCCAGTTGTCCCTGAAGAAGCGCTCGGCAATATCCTTCATCTTCGGCGAGAAGGCACCATAGGCGGAGAGCACGGTGTCGCGCGCCTCGTCCCATTTGAACGAACGCATCGGCACCTGCGGCAGCGGCGCGTTGCGGTCCCAGTGCGGCAGGCGCTCCTTGCCGAACCAATGTGCCTTCAGCTTGTAATAGCGGTGCGACAGCCGCGGATAGGCGGCGCGCACGGCGCTGACCAATGCATCCACCACCTCGCGCTCGACGCGGTTGGACAGGTGCCGGGCATCGGCGACGTCCTGGAAGCCGCGCCAGCGATCGGAGATTTCCTTGTCCTTGGCCAGCGTATTGGTGACGAGCGCGAACAGCCGCACATTGTCCTTGAACGTCGCAGCCAGCGCCTCGGCCGCGGCGCGGCGCTTGGCCTCGTCCTGGTCCTGCAGGAGATTCAGCGTCGGCTCGATCGCAAGCTCCTGCCCGTCGACCTTGAAACGCAGGCCGGCCATGGTCTCGTCGAACAGCCGGTTCCAGGCCGAATAGCCGCTCACCGATTTCTCGTGGAACAATTGCTCGATGCGGTCCTCGAGCTGATAGGGCTTCTCCTTGCGGATATCCTCGATCCACGGGCGGTAATGGCCGAGCGCCGGATCGGCCATCGCCGCCTCCAGCAGCGCGTCGTCGATACGGTTCAGCTCCAGCGTGAAAAAGAGAAGATGCAGGGAGATCGAGGTGATGCGCTCCTGCACGTCGCCATAGAATTTGGCGCGCGCCGGATCGGTGGTGTTGCCCGAGTAAACGAGGCCGGCATAGGAGATCAGCCGTCCCAGCAGATCCTCGATCTTTTCATAGCGGCGCACCGGTTCGGCGAGAGCCGCGCCGGCATTGGGCGCCTTGGCCAGATCGCTGAGCTTGCCCTTGTAGTCCTGCTCGAACGCGATGCATTCGGTTTCCGCCTGCTGCAGGTCGCGCTTGATGCGCGGATCATCGAGCGAGGCATACAGATCGCCCAGGTTCCATTCCGGCAGCACGCCCAAATCGGAGCCTTCCGCGGGCTTGGCGGCAGGCACTGCCGGGGCGTGATGCTTCGGCGGATGGACGGAATATCGGGACACTGGGCTCATTCGGACCTATCGCAATCAAATGATGTGGCGAACCAATGACATGGCCCCAAATCAGGCCGGTCTGTTCACGACTATTACCTCCGGAATCCGCGCACGCAACGTTTGCGGCCCCGGCGCCTCCATTTAACACCCCGTTAAGCCAAAAGGCTCACCTTGCCCCGAAACGGTACAATTCGGCGTAGCCGGCGCGTCGTGCAAGGGGTGTTGTGATGGCTGAATGCGTTCTCGTCGTCGATGACGATCCGGTCCAGCGCCGATTGCTGGAAAACATGGCCCGCAAGGCCGGGTACGACGTGCTTCTCGCCGCGAGCGGCGATGAGGCGCTGACCCTGCTGACTGCCGGCCACCCGCGCGTGGATTGCGTGGTGCTGGACCTGGTCATGCCGGAACTCGACGGTCTCGGCCTGCTCGCCCGCATGCGCGAGGACGGCATCGCCGTGCCGGTGATCGTGCAGACGGCGCATGGCGGGATCGACAATGTGGTCTCGGCCATGCGGGCCGGCGCGGTCGATTTCGTGGTGAAGCCGGTCGGTTTCGAACGCCTGCAGGTCTCGATCCGGAACGCGCTGACCAGCACGGCATTGGCGAATGAACTGGCGCGCGCCAAGCGCAGTCGCGAAGGCACCCTCACCTTCAACGACATCGTCACGCGTTCTCCGCTCATGCAGGCGGTTTTGCGCAACGCTGAGAAAACCGCTGCATCGCAGATTCCGGTGCTCATCGAAGGCGAATCCGGCGTCGGCAAGGAGTTGATCGCGCGCGCCATCCACGGTTCGGGCGAGCGCAAGAGCAAGCCTTTCGTCGCGGTGAATTGCGGCGCGATCCCCGACAACCTCGTCGAATCGATCCTGTTCGGTCACGAAAAGGGTGCCTTCACCGGCGCCACCGAACGGCATACCGGCAAGTTCGTCGAGGCCGATGGCGGCACGCTGTTCCTTGACGAGGTCGGCGAATTGCCGCCGGCCGCGCAGGTCAAACTGCTGCGTGCCCTGCAGGAAGGCGAAGTCGAACCGGTCGGCGCACGGCGGCCGGTCAAGGTCAGCGTGCGCGTGATCTCCGCGACCAACCGCAACCTCATCGACGACGTGAAGTCTGGCCGCTTCCGCGAAGATCTTTTCTACCGCCTGCATGTCTTCCCGATCGCCGTCCCGCCGTTGCGCGAACGGCCGGAAGACATTCCGGAACTGGTCCGGCACTTTCTCGTGCGCTTCTGCGCAGAGGAAGGAAAAGCGATTCGCAGCGTGTCCGGCGAAGCCTTGAGTTTGCTCTCGCGACATCGTTGGCCGGGCAATGTGCGCCAACTCGAGAATGCGGTGTTCCGTGCCGTCGTGCTGGCGGAAAACGACGGCCTTGGACTCGGTGAATTCCCGCAAATCGCGGCGCAGGTGACCGATACCGCCTCTGCGGTGACCGCCACATCGGCTGTATCGCCGGAGCTGACGCTGCTGGCGGATGCGCCGGCCATGATCGTGGAGCACGAATTGCCGGCCGGTCCCTCCTGGCATCAGGGCGGGTTGCCGCTGCTGGATTCGGATGGACACGTCCGGCCGCTTGAAGACGTCGAGACCGAATTGATCCGCTTCGCCATCACCCATTACCGCGGCCAGATGTCGGAAGTCGCGCGCCGGCTGAAAATCGGACGCTCGACCCTGTACCGAAAGCTCGAGGGTCTTGGATATGCCCATCCCGAAGGCAACGCGAGCGCCGAACCCGTGACCTTAAAGTAACGGCGCCGGCGAATCGGCTGCGGCGATCAGCAGGCGCCGGCAATTTTGCCGCACTTGCCTGCGGCTGTCGTTTTTTTGACGTGTGTTCCGGCAATCGAAAGGTATAACGCCATATGGGCTGCTTTATGCATTTCCTGTCGGCATGACCGTTACCTAAATCCGGGCAACCAGGAGAGAATTCGATGCGGGGTCTGAAATTCGACCGACTTTTTGCCACCACCGCGATGGTGATGGCGCTGAGCATTCCGGCTCAGGCCCAAGTCATTACCGAAACGCCTCCTGCCGCCGCCGTCGAATCCAAAATCCCAATGCCGGAGCCGGCAAATGTACCGCCGCCGTCGGCGACCGATGTAGCGCCGGCAACGGTCGGCACCATCACACCCGCAGAGCAGAAGCCGGACACGGCGGCCGCCGAGACGCCGGCCCAGGCCGCCGCTCCCGCCGAGACCACCGCACCAGCGGCATCGACGCCGGCAGCCGCACCGACTGAAGCCGCCGCACCTGCAACACCGACGCCCGAAGCCGCGCCGGCAGAAACCGCCGCACCTGCCGCAGCTCCCGCCCCTGCTCCGGCGACCGCAACGTCTCCCGCTGCAGCGCCGGCCGTGGCTGCCGCCGACAATCCACTCAGCGACAAGCTGCGCGATCTCCTGCCCAAGGG
>JAEWCJ010000289.1 GCA_023390695.1 Pseudomonadota bacterium
GGCATGCGCGGCGCGCGCGCCGGCGGGACGTCCGGGCGGGCCGGCACCGGCATGCGCGGACTGACAGAGCGGGGCGCCGCCGGCTCGGTTGTCTCAACGGGCGGCAATCCCGGCAGACCGACGGCGCCGGACGGCCTTGCGCTCAGAGCTTCGGTCAAATTGATCAACTGCCGCAGCGCCAAGGCCAGCCCAATGACGATCAAACCGCCCATCAGGGCGGTCGTGCCGGCGATGATAAGGGTGTTGCCCAAACTGAATTCGTTGATCGGAATGCCAAATCCGACCATGATCACCCCGATCGCAGCCGCCAGCAGCCCGATCACCAACAAAACAAAAGACATCCCAAGCCTCGCGCCCCGGCAAAATTCCAGCGGAATTGTGACTTCGTTCAAGCTGGCAGGCAAGGGGCTGTCAAGTTTGCCTGTGCGCAGCCGATCCGCTCGAAAAGAGATAACGCCCCTCCAGGGCAATTCGTTCCGCGTCCAGCGGCCAGGAGAATATACGGGAAGAGATTGCCGAAAGATGCCGCAACGCCTAATGAAGAGATCCTAAGCAGTCCAGTTTCGGACAAGTTCGTGTTTGAGGGAGAATCGTCCCATGTCATTTTCGCTGCCCGACCTTCCCTATGCCTATGACGCGCTGGCGCCATACATGTCGCGCGAGACGCTCGAGTATCACCACGACAAGCACCACTTGGCTTACGTCAATAACGGCAACAACCTGCTCAAGGGTAGCGAGTGGGAGGGCAAGTCTCTCGAAGAGATCGTCAAAGGCTCCTTCGGCAAGAATGCCGGCCTCTTCAACAATGCCGGTCAGCATTACAATCACATCCATTTCTGGAAATGGATGAAGCCGAATGGCGGCGGCGACAAAATCCCCGGCGCGCTGGAGAAGAAGATCGTCAGCGACCTGGGCTCCGTAGAGAAGATGAAGGAAGACTTCATCCAGGCCGGCGTCACGCAATTCGGCTCCGGCTGGAACTGGCTCGCGGTCAAGGACGGCAAGATCGTCGTGATGAAGACCGCCAACGGCGAAAACCCGCTGGTGCATGGCGCGCAACCCATTCTCGGCTGCGACGTATGGGAGCATTCCTATTACATCGACTATCGCAACCGGCGGCCCGACTATCTCAAGGCCTTTGTCGATCATCTGGTGAACTGGGACTACGTCGCCGAGATGTTTGAGAAGGCGGCAAAATAGTCACTCAACATCCTGCGCCCCGATGACGACGCCGGAGCGCGTCTTCGACATGGCCGCGATTGCCGTATTGGTGGCAGTCGCGGCCATCGCTTTATTGACGTTCCGCGATTACGGCCTCGGCTGGGATGACTATACCCACGCCCAATACGGGCAAATGCTGCTCGACCTCTACGCGTCCAGCTTCACCGACACGCGCGCCCTCTCCTTCGTCAATCTGTACATGTATGGCGGCGGGTTCGACATGGCCGCCGCCCTGCTGGCCAAGATTCTGCCGTTCGATCTTTTCGAGACGCGCCGGCTGACCGGCGCGCTTATCGGATTGATCGGGCTGTTTGTGACCTGGCGGCTCGCGCGCCGCATCGGCGGTCCGCTTGCCGGCCTTCTGGCGCTCCTCCTGCTCGCCTGCAGCCCGCATTATTACGGCCACATGTTCTTCAATCCGAAGGACGCGCCGTTCGCGGTCGCGATGGTGATCCTGCTCTACGGCCTCACCCGCGCGCTGGAGGACTATCCAAGGCCCGGCCTCGTCACCACCGGCCTGTTCGGCCTTGGATTGGGGCTGACAATCGGCACGCGGATCATGGGTGGCATTGCCTCCCTCTACATGGTCGTGCCGCTGCTGATGCTCGCGATCGATGATACCCGCGCCACGGGGATGAAAAACGCGGCGGCGCGTTTTGGACGCTTCCTGCTGGCCCTGCTGCCGGGGTTTCTTCTCGCCTACGCGGTGATGGTGCTGCTCTGGCCCTGGTCCGCGCTTGAGCCGCTCAATCCCATTCGCGCCGTCGGCTACTTTGCCGAGTTCTTCGAGAAGCCGTGGAAGGAAATGTTCGAGGGCTCGCTGATTTCGGTGCCGGACATGCCGCGCAGCTATTTGCCCGTGCTGTTTTCGGTCAAGCTGCCGGAAATCCTTCTGGCGCTGGCGATCGGCGGCCTGATCGGCATCGCCGCCGCGTCGGCGAACAAAAGCATTCCGGTCCGCCGCCGCGCGGTTCTCGTGCTCGTCGCCATGGCGGCCGTATTGCCGCTTGCCATCGCCATTATCACGCGTCCGGCGATGTATAACGGCATCCGCCATTTCACCTTCGTCTTTCCGCCGATGGCGATTGTTGCAGGCCTGGCCGGCGCCTGGCTGCTCGACCGGCTTGCGCGATGGCGGCGCCCCGCCGCGATCGCCGCCGGCGTCGTGATCCTGCTCGGCCTCATCGTGCCGGTGACCGCGATGGTGCGGCTGCATCCCTATCAATATACGCATTTCAACTGGTTCTCCGGCGGCATCCGCGCCGCCGATGCCCGCTACATGCTCGATTATTGGGGGCTGGCCTTCAAACAGGCCGCCAAGCAATTGCGCGTCAAGCTCGCCGAACGGCAGGAAGCACCGACGCAAGCCCGCCGCTGGCGCATCGCCGTGTGCGGACCGCATTCGTCCGCGTCGGTCGAACTGGGACCGGACTTCCTCGCCACCTGGGACACAAAAGGAGCGGATTTCGTCATGACGCTCGGCGAGTTTTATTGCGCCGAGATCAATGCGCCGGTCCTGGTGGAGATCGAACGCGATGGCATCGTGTTCGCGCGGGTCTACGACATCCGCGGCCGCAACATCCTGGACATGTTCACCATCCCGCCGGTCACACGCTGACAGAAGATCGCACAGGGCTGTCCGTCTATGCGTTCGACGGCTTAACGCCTGCTCTGAACCTCAGGCCACGCGGTCATCGCAGCCGGCGAAAGCAATCGCGCCCGCCAGCCGGACCATCAGACATTGAGTGAAGGGGGTATATGCGCGCTTCGCCAGCCGCCGTCTTTGACGGGCGCCGCCGGACATCGCAGATCGCAGGGAGTCTGGCAAATCGCAGGGCGTCTATTCGACGTAGGCTTCGCTCGCCTTAACCTGGTGCGAACTTGCACAATACGGGCACCACAGCGACAGCTTGAGCGAACGCATCTCCAGCAACACGACCTCGTCCGTCTTGATGCTGGTCTGAACTTCCCGCCGGTTGTTCGGACAACGATATTTCAACATGACTGACGCAACCCTTTCTTACGCAACCATGCTCACTTCAATGCTAACCCCCACATTGAATGATTCTCGCCGCCAGGAGTCTGTTTCCACCGTTTGTCCACAGAAGCCGTCATTGCACTGCAAGAGAACTGCGAGAGATAAGCCGCGCCATCTCGCGCATTGCGCAGGCAAGCCATTGACGGCGAACGACGATCGGGTTCGCAAGCGATTCTGCGTCACACTTGCGTGAGCACGACAAGTTCGGCGCAGCATCAGCAAAGATTCTGATGTCTCAGTAATTTCTTCAATGACGGTTCAGACAGCCGCTGCTTTGCGCTGCGCCACCGTGACCATGACGGTCGGAATCGCCAGCAGCGAACACAGGGCCGTCGCCAGGATGACGATGTGCGGCGCGCCGTGATCCATCATGTAGCCGAAGGCTGGGGGGGCGAGGATGCCGCCGATGTTGAAGCCGGTGGTGACGAATCCGAATACCCGTCCGAACGCCCCGGGCGGGGTGACCGCGCGCACGATCATGTCGCGCGAGGGCTGGATCAGCCCGTTAAAGAAGCCCGACACCGCCATCAGCCCGAACAGCAGCGCCATGTTGAAATCGATGAAGGCGATCGGCAGCAGCGCCGCACCGCTGGCGGCAAGCCCGATCATGGCCACCACATCGTGCCGTTCGGTGCGGGAGGCGAGCACGCCGCCAGCCAGGACCGCGAACGCGCTCATGGTCAGATAGACGGTCAGCGCGGTCGCCGCCTCCGACAGCGGCATATTCCACAGCGCCTGCAGCGCCACGATCGCATAGCCCTGCGCCCCCACCGAGACGATGGCGATCAGCATGAAGAACAGGAGATTGAGGATGACCGGCATGCTCATCAGGATGCTGCCGCTCGACACGACCGGCTCCCCGTCCTTCGCCGCCGCCTTCGCATGCGCAGCCTCGCGGCCGGACAGCACGTCGCCGAAGAGGACGATCGCCAGCGCCGAGACGAATCCCAGCGCGGCCCCGGCCAGGAAGGCGCCGCGCCAGCCGAACCAGGCGGCCAGCATCAGCATCAGCGCCGGCGTGACCGCGGTGCCGATGAAGCCGGCAAAGATATGAATCGAGAAGGCCTGACCGGTGCGCGCGGGCGAAATGCGGGTGGACAGCAACGCATAATCGGCCGGGTGATAGGCAGTGTTGGCGATGCCGAGCAACGCGAACATCAGCGTGAAGATGAGGAAGCTTGGCGCGACCGCCGCCGCCACCAGCGAGATCGCTCCCAGCACCAGACCGCCCACCAGCACCGTCTTCGCCGAGGTGCGGTCGACGAGATAGCCGGCCGGAGTCTGCAGCAAGGCGGAGAGGATATTGAACAGCGCGATGGCGGCGCCGAGCTCGGTGAAGCTGACACCGAATTCCGCCCGCAGGAACGGAAACAGCGGCGGCAGGATCAGGATATAGACGTGGCTGACGAAATGGGCGCTGCCCACGAGCCCGATGATTCTGAAATCGGCCGCGCGCGAATGTCCTGCAGCAAGGGTGGTGGATGTCATGTCTTCTGGTGTCCCGGGCGGCGCACACTATACGAAGAGGGCGGCCGGTCGCCATGCTTTGCCGATGGGGCGGTCATCCGCCTGCCGCGGGTCTGAGCGATTTCAACCGGGATGATTGAAGGATCTGGTTTTCCTCCGTTTGCGGCACCGATGGAACCGGAGCGGGATCTGCAGGCCGCCGCTCCGGATGATCCCACCGCTAGGCGGTTCGCCGCACCGCGCGCGCGGCAAAAATCAGAATACAGGCGCCGACGAAGCCCGCAATCAGATAGCCGAACCAGCCCGCAAAGCTGACGCCGAGCAGCCCGAACAGGAAACTCGCCAGCGCCGCACCGATAATGCCCATCAGGATGTTCATGAACACCCCGGTATTGGATTCCATGAACATGCTGGCCAGCCAGCCAGCAAGTCCGCCGATGATGATGGCTGCGATCCAGCCGACTTGCGCGTCTTCCATTGCCTTCCCTCCATGAATTGGCCATGGCCGGTGAATGGCCGGTGCATGGCCGGCCCTTGAGCCAAAAGTTCCAACGCGCATTGGCGGGAATGGTTCATCACGCGGCATGTCCCCTGCTGCATCCCCCTGCAACGCGCAGACGATGACGCGAGCGCGGACGTGCGTCATCGCCCGTATTGTTTGAGGCGCCGGGATCGCCTTCAGTCTTCTGTCCCCTCGTCTAAATAATGAGGGGGGACGGCGCGCCGAAAGACGCAGGCCAGTCCTGATAGT
>JAEWCJ010000298.1 GCA_023390695.1 Pseudomonadota bacterium
GCGCAAGGCGAAGAGCTCGAACCCGCTGTTCCTGCTCGACGAGATCGACAAGATGGGCGCCGATTTCCGCGGCGATCCGTCCTCGGCGCTGCTCGAGGTGCTCGATCCCGATCAGAACGCCACGTTCGCCGATCACTATCTCGAGGTCGATTACGATCTCTCCAACGTGATGTTCATCACGACCGCGAATACGCTGAATATTCCCGGCCCGCTGATGGACCGCATGGAGATCATCCGCATCGCCGGCTACACCGAGGACGAGAAGGTCCAGATCGCGCGCAAGCACCTGATCCCGCATGCGATCAGCAAGCATGGCCTTGAGTCCAAGGAGTGGTCGATCACCGACGAGGCGCTGCTCACCATGATCCGCCGTTACACGCGGGAAGCCGGTGTGCGCAACCTCGAACGCGAAGTGTCAACGCTGATCCGCAAGGCGGTGAAGGAGTTGATGACCTCGAAGAAGAAGACGGTGAAGGTGGAGGCGTCGAGCCTCTCCGATTATCTCGGCGTGCCCAAATTCCGGTACGGCGAGATCGAGCAGGAGGACCAGGTCGGCGTGGTCACCGGTCTCGCGTGGACCGATGTGGGCGGCGAGCTGCTCACCATCGAAGGCGCGATGATGCCCGGCAAGGGCAAGATGACCGTCACCGGCAACCTGCGTGACGTCATGAAGGAATCGATCTCGGCGGCGGCCTCTTATGTCCGCTCGCGGTCGATCGCCTTCGGCATCGAGCCGCCGCTGTTCGACAAGCGCGACATCCACGTGCACGTGCCGGAAGGCGCGACGCCCAAGGACGGCCCCTCGGCCGGCGTCGCCATGGTCACGGCGATCGTGTCGGTGATGACCGGCATTCCGGTCCGCCGCGACGTCGCCATGACCGGCGAGATCACCTTGCGCGGACGCGTGCTGCCGATCGGCGGGCTCAAGGAGAAGCTGCTGGCGGCCTTGCGCGGCGGCATCAAGACCGTGTTGATCCCGGAGGAGAATGCGAAGGACCTCGCGGACATCTCCGAGAACGTGAAGAGCGGTCTCGATATCGTGCCGGTCTCGCGCATGGACGAGGTGCTGGAGCGCGCGCTGGTGCGCAAGCCCGAGGCGATCCAGTGGGAGGAGACTCCGGCCAAATCCGCGGAAGCTCCGGTCGAGGAGGATTCGTCCGGCCTGACCGCCCATTAAGGGCGGCCTCGCTCGCGAAAACAATAAACGGCGGCGCTATTGGCGCCGCCGTTTGCTTTTGATGAACCTTGCAGTTTTATTTCCGTCTTTGGGCTTGTCGCCGACCGGGGTGAGGCAATAAGAAGACAGCACCGGGCGGTTAGCTCAGCTGGTAGAGCATCTCGTTTACACCGAGAGGGTCGGCGGTTCGATCCCGTCACCGCCCACCATTTTCCCGATCCCTTTGAATTTGCTCTCTTCAAAAATGACGCGCACGCGGCCAAGGCCACCGTCCGCGTCACTTGATAGTCTGCGGTGCCGGATTTGCAGTCGCGGCAATGCCGGATGATGCGGCATTCCGGAAATCGCATCCGGCAATCGACAGGATGCGTCGAAATGCACTTGGCCGTCGATTGACTTGGTCGCGCGTCGATTGTCGGCTCTTTGCCATCGGCCCTGCCAGCGCTGTCGCAGCAACTCTCCGCATCATGTGGATGAGATCGAAGCGCGTTCTCTTGAGTGTGCCGACGCTAGCAGCCATGCCGCAATCGCGCTTTTGTCGGAAAAACGGAATAAAAAAAACGGATGGACATGTGCGTGCAATCCGGCGGCGTTCTGCAACGCGTCTGGCGATGCGACTGCCAAAAGAATGAAACGTCAGTCGCTCGGCGAGCGCTTCACGCCGGATCTCTTCGGGATCGAAAGTCGCAATTGTAACGAAATCGCAGCAAATACGCAGATCAACAGCCACATAACCTCTGATGCCGAATTATTTCCAATGATGTGCTTGTTGTTTCCAATTAGTCGAAGCAGAATTCATGCATCATGAATTTTGCAAATGCCCGGCATCAACTTTCTGTAATCGCACCGTCTCCAAGTCGCAAACGACAATTGACGCACATAGCTCTCCGCTCAGCCGAGCTGCTTCTTGATGCTCGAGTTGCAGGCGAGGCGTGAAGGCGCTTGGCTCTCGTTCCGATGCGGGCCGGCGCATTGGAGAACAAGACATGGTCAGGAAAGCTCGCATAGCTTTGGTCGCTTCGGCACTTGGACTGCTCGCCATGGTAAGTTCCACCCCCGTGCTTGCTCAGACGAGACCGGAAAATCCTCCCGGCATGAGACCGGAAAATCCCCCAGGGATGCGCCCTGAAAATCCTCCGGGCATGCGCCCGGAGAATCCTCCGGGCATGCGTCCGGAAAATCCGCCTGGTGCGCGCCCTGAAAATCCGCCCGGCGCGCGGCCGGAAAATCCTCCGGGAGCTCGGCCGGAAAATCCTCCCGGCCAGAAGTAATGCCATTGACGCTTCGCGTTATTGCGGCCGGGCCTTGTGCTCGGCCGCAATAGGCCGTGGCGAATCTGGATGGACATCGACGGGATCGAGGAGAGCTGCGCCATGACACAGGGGATCAGGACCGGCCTTGCCGTGATTGCGTTTGCAATTGGCCTTTCGGGTTTTTCTTTTTCCGCTTCTGCGGCCTATGAGCCGATCCCGCCCGAAAAGCTGAAGACCAATCAGTTCGACATTGCGTATGTCGAACCGAAAAATCCGGCACACCGGCCGATCTACGAGATGCTGAAAGAGCAGCGCATCCTGGAGAAGTTTCAGGGGTTTCTGGCGCCCTTGAAACTTCCGATCAGGATCACGTTGAAGGTTGAAGGCTGCGACGGCGTGGTCAATGCAACCTTCTGGAATGACGCCATCACGGTCTGTTACGAATATTTCGAGTATATCTGGAACCAGACGCCGAAGATGGCGACGCGGGGATTATCGCCCCGGGACGCGATGATTGGTCCGACGGTCGATGTCTTCCTGCACGAGGCCGGACACGCGGTGCTGGAAGTTCTCGACATTCCGTTCTTCGGCCGTGAAGAGGAGGTCGCGGATTATTTCGCCACCTATATCCTGCTGCAATTCTGCAAGGAGGATGCGAGGCGGTTGATCCTGGGTGCGTCTTTCATCAGCGGCCGGGAAGCGATGGAAGAGCAGGGGAAGGCGCCGGAATTGCGACTCCTGGCTGCCACTCATTCGCTGCCGGCGCAGCGCCACTTCAATCGCTGGTGCATGGCCTATGGCGCGGATCCCGTTTTGTTCGGCGATGCGATCAGCTTCGGCATGCTGCCCGAAAGCCGGGCGAAGCATTGCCGTTACGAATACCAAACCAATCAATACGCGTTCAGGAAGCTGATATCGCCGTACATCGACGAGGACATGAAGCAGAAAGTGCTGGCCCAGAAGTGGTTCCAGTTCGAAACGCCGGTGGCCGCCACGTTCACGGACATGCCGTCGGCGACGGCGACGATCGAAGCGGAAGAGCCCGCCAAGGCATTCAGACCCTTTGGAAACAGGGCGCGCTGACAAGCGCCAGGCTCTGCCTTGTCGTTACATTGTCAAGGAAGCGACGTTGTCAACGAAACGCGCCGACACGCATAAGCGTATCGGCGCGTTTCGAATGTCAGAAGACCGTTGCGTGCGCTGACGCGCAGGACGGCTCGTCAGATGGCTTCCTTCAGCTCCTTGGCCGGCCGGAATGCCACCTTCTTGGATGCCTTGATCTCGATCTGCTCGCCCGTTGCGGGGTTGCGGCCAACGCGGGCGGCCCGCTTGCGGACCTGCAGGATGCCAAGGCCGCCGAGGCGGATGCGGTCGCCCTGCTTGAGGTGGTTGGTAATCGAATCCACCAGGCCGCCGAGAATCGCCTCGCTTTGCTTCTTGGACAGCTGATGCTCTTCAGCCAGCTGCGCCGCGAGATGCTTCAAAGTAACGGTGGGAGCTGTCGCCGGCTTCTTGTCAGCCATAGGGGGACCTCCTTGTCATCAAGCGGCGTTACGAAAATCCACAGAATGTGGCGTTTAGACGATTCTGAGGCCCGCGAAAATGGGCTTTCCGTGCAAGGATACGGGGTTTTTGGCGCTTTTGGTGAAAAAAGGTTGCATTTCGCAACCGGCTGCACCGGAACGGGTGACCAGCGGCCAGCCGGGCGGACTGCTTAAATTTTAGGGAAATGGCATGGCGGGAGCGACGGGACTCGAACCCGCGGCCTCCGGCGTGACAGGCCGGCGCTCTAACCAACTGAGCTACGCCCCCATGCAGGGAGTAGCGCGGACTTAAATGCCGCACTCGCTCAAGTCAACTGGTTTGGTGCGGCGTCCACCAGGGCGCGGCATTTATGGCGCTTGCCAGCAAAAGTTCATTACAGAATTATGACACTGCGCGCCGATCCTACCCCGGACCGTCCGGACTGTCCGGCGCAGATATGCGTCGGTCATGTCGATTACAAATTTTTTGCGGGGGAGCCGCCCTGGCGGCGGGAAGGTCGCAGGCCGCAGGAGCGGGTCGCGATATCTTGCGGCCGCGGCCGTGCTTTTGCTGCATCTGGCGGCGCTCGTCAGCCTGGTCCTGACCGAAGCCGATCTGCTCGGCAAAGCGCTGTTCCTGCTCGCCTGGGGATTGCTGAATTTCGTCTGTCTCTTCGTGCTGCGCCGGCCGGCCATTTCCGCGGCGCTGTCGCTGGCGCTGGTGGTGACCGTCATTCTGGTGTCGCGCTTCAAGTTCGACATCACCTGGATGACCATCACTTTCCTGGACATCCTGATCATCGACACCGACACCTTCGCATTCCTGCTGCAGATTTTTCCGGACCTGCGGCTGTCCCTGCTCATCGCCGCGGCCATTGCATTCCCGGTGGCGGCCATTCTCTGGTTCGGTGACCGCTATCGCGTGCGCCGGCGGCTGTCGTTTGCAGGCGCCAGCCTGTGCCTGGCGGGCCTGGTCGTGCTGTCCAATAGCTATCCGGAACAACCCTGGGAGCCCTTCCAGGGTGTGAACCATGTGTCGAATTTCGCCCGCTCGGGCGTCCTGTCGGTGTCGGAACTGACATCCAAGGGGTGGCTGGATTTCGACACCGCGATCGCCAATCCGACCCGCGCCATCGGCGAGCAGACTTGCACGCCGGCGGCACGGCCGCCGCACATCGTCATGGTGCTCGATGAATCGAGTTTCGACATCACCATGGCGCCGGGCATCAAGGTGCCGGCGAATTACGCCGATCATTTCAAGTCATTCGACGGCAAGCAGCGCCTGCTGATCACCGAAGCGACCGGCGGTCCGACCTGGTACACCGAATACAACGTGCTGACCGGCCTGTCGGCGCGCTCGTTCGGACGCCTGATGTTCTACGTCACGCGCATCGCAGCGGGACGCGTGGAGCGCGGCCTGCCGCAGGCCTTGCGGCGTTGCGGCTACAAGACGGTCTCGCTTTATCCGGCCTATGGCGCGTTCCTGAGCGCGCGGCGCTTCCAGCGATCGGCCGGTGTGGAGCGGCTGATCGATTCCAAGGAGATGGGGGCCGGCGACGTCGAGCCGGACAGCTTCTATTACGACAAGGCGTTGCAACTGATCGCGCGGGAAGGGCAGGAGCAGCCGCTCTTCATTTTCGTCTATACCGTGGCCAATCATTTCCCGTGGACGTCGGTGTTCCGCGCCGATCTGACGCCCGACTGGCGGCCGCTTGGCAATGGCTCCGAAGTCGATGAATATATCCGCCGTCAGACCTTGAGCGCACGCGACTATTCCGGCTTCACGCGCAAACTGGAGTCGCAGTTTCCCGACCAGCACTTCTTGATCGTGCGGTTCGGCGATCACCCGCCGGCTCTGGCGCACCGGATCATCGACCCCTCGCTGGATGACGCGGAGATCGCGCGCCGGGTGATGAATTACGATCAACGCTATTACACGGCCTATTATGCGATCGACGGTGTCAACTTCGAACCTGCCCGCAGCACGTCGGCGCATGAGCGGCTCGACGCCGCCTATCTGCCGCTGGTCGTTCAGGAAGCCGCAGGGTTGCCGCTCGACTCCACGTTCCAGGAGCAGAAGCGCATTCTCGAACGCTGCGAGGGATTGTTCTATGCCTGCCGGGACGGCGCCGAGGCGCGCCGCTTCAACCGCCTGCTGGTGGATGCGGGGCTGATCAAGGGCTTCTGACTCTCAGTTCCGCTCGTCGGTCACGCGATCCGCGGGCGCGCGCGGTTTATCGTTGCGCAGCAAGCCTCCGGCCAGGTCGGTGAGGGTTGGGCGGGGCAGTGCGGTGAACGGCAGCGGACGGGTCACCTCGATGGCGGCCAGGCCGAGCCGCGCCGTCAGCAGGCCGTTGAGAACGCCTTCTCCCAGCCGCGCCGAGACCTTGGCCGCGACGCCGTGCCCGATCACCTGCTGGATCAGACTGTCGCTCGCCGCCATGCCGCCGGTAATCGCCAGATGCGAGATCACCTGCCGCGCGAGGCGGATCAGGCCGAGCGTGCCTGGCCGGCCGCCATAGAGCAGCGCAAGGCGGCGCGCGAGACCCAGTGCGGTAACCAGCACGAAAAACATGTCCACCGCCGCCCGCGGACTGACTGCCGTCACGATCGACACCCGCTTGGCGGCGGCGCTGACAAGCCGGCGCGCTTCCTGATCGAGCGGAGTCATCAATTCGCGTTCGGCAAGCCGGACCAGCCCGCCGCCGTCGATGATGTCGGTCAGGTGACTCTCCAGCCGCGTGCGGGCGCGTGCCAGCGGCGCGGCGTGGCTTTCCAGCGTGATCAGGTCGCGCACCAGCGCCCGGCCGTCATTGAGATCGTCGCTTGCGATGACGGCGGCGGCGCGCTCGCGCAGTTCTTCGATGGTCCGCAACCGTGCGAGGCCGCGGATTTCCCGGATCAGGATGGCGAGCAAGGCGATGCCGGCCATCGCCGCCAGCACGACGCCCAGCCAGCCCAGCGGCGGAAAGCGCGCGAACAGATCCTCGATCAGGGTTGTGACGGCGAGACCGAGCCCCAGGGTGACGAGGCCGCCGGCGGCCCACCAGAACATGCTGCGCCAGGGCCATTTGCGCGCGGGTGCAACCGACGCAAGCGCCGGAAGCGAAGCATCGTCCGCGCTGCGCATGTCCAGGGTGATGTCTTCGCCGGGATCGGCCACGACCACATGCGGATCGTCGGGCGCGAACACGGCCGGCTTGTGCTTGCGATCCTTCATTGCAGCTTGTCCCCGATGAGGAATTGCAGCGTGCGATCGAGACGGATATGCGGCAGGACGGGCGTGCCGTCCTTGCCGGTTTCCAGCAACGGCGGCCGAAACCGCAGGAAGCGGTAATCGGTCTCGTCCTGCCCGGCCGATGCGAGACCGCGGAAGGGCATCTCGCCGCCGTCAAAGAACACGTCGGGTGTGTCCGGCAATTCGCCCGGATAGATCACCGCTTCGGTCTTGCCGTCGAATGTCCTGCCGCCGGCGATCTCTCCGGCCAAAGGCGTGCCGACGATGGACGCGAGCGGACCTGCGCCGCTTTTGACCTGCGCCTCGCGCGTCGCGCGCACCGCGGCCATGGCGACAACGTCGATCTGCGAACCAGAGAATTTTGCACGCGAAATCGCGCGGTCGGTCATCCGCGCGAGAATATTTTCCAGCCTGTCATGCGAGGAATGGTGCAGATGGTCGGCTTTGGTGGCCGCAAACAGGACGCGGTCGATGCGCGGAGCGAACATCGCGCTGAGCCAACTGTTCTTGCCGAAATTGAAGCAGTCGAGAATGGCGGTCAGCGCGCGTTCCAGATCCGACAGCGCGTCCGGTCCGGCATTGAGCGCCGCCAGCACGTCGATCAGCACGATCTGCCGGTCCAGCCGCACGAAATGATCGCGGAAGAACGGGCGCACGACGACGTCCTTGTAGGATTCGTAACGCCGCTTCATCATCGCATGCAGCGAACCCGGCGCCGCCGCGCTTTCCGGCATCACGTTCAACGGCGTGAAGGTCAGCGCCGGCGAATCCGCAAGGTCTCCGGGCATCAGGAAGCGCCCCGGCGGCAGGAGGCTCATGGCGAAGCGCTCGTCACGGCAGGCGCGCAGATAACCGGTAAACAGCCGGGCGGCCTCGCGTGCGAAGGTCTCGTCCTCCGGCGCCGATGCTTCGAGGCCGGACAGGTGCGCCAGCCATGGCGCCGCCAGCGCCTTGCGCGGTGGCCGGTGCGCCAGCGCCAGCGTTTCCGCCGACCAGGTTTCGTAGCTTTTCTCCAGCAGCGGCAGATCGAGCAGCCATTCGCCGGGATAGTCGACGATATCGAGCGTGAGTTCGCGCAACGCGCCCTTTGTTGATTGATATTCGATGATCAGCCGGATTTCGCTGATCTGCCGCGTCGATTCCGGCCAGATGCGTTCGCTGACCAGCGTGCGAATATGGTTCTCGTAATCGAAGCGCGGCACCGCGTCGTCCGGCTGCGGCGCCAGGCGCGCGCGGATGATGCGTCCGTTGGAGGCCTCGAAAACGGGAAAACGCCCCCCACGCAGCAGGGCATGGATCAGCGCCGAGATGAACACTGTCTTGCCGGCGCGGGAGAGCCCGGTCACGCCGAGCCGAACGGTCGGATTGAACAGGGACGTGCCGAATTCGTACAGCGCATGGGAGGCGGCGCGAGCCTGGTCGGCCACCCGGGTCAGAGCATTCGCCATCGGTGCATACCTAATCGCAGCCACCGACGACTTCAATTGCCGGTAGTGGCGGGGCGTAAGGGCCCCGTTT
>JAEWCJ010000344.1 GCA_023390695.1 Pseudomonadota bacterium
GGCATGATATCAACGCGACCACATTCATCCGCGCAGTCCGGTGATGACGGGAGATCGGTTGCGGGCGAACGAAACGAAGACCTCGGCAGTGCGATTCGCATTCGCCTTGCCGGCTTTGGGCGAATGCTGCGCGACAACGGCTTCAAGATCGGCTTGGCCGAAACCCAGGACGCACTCCGGCTGTTCGCCTCACCGGTCGCCGTACGCTCGTCTTCTCTGAAACCGGCTCTGCGTGCCCTGTTCTGCGCCAATCATTCCGATTGGGAAAAGTTCGACGAATTGTTCGATGCCTTCTGGCTGGGCCGTGGTATCCGCCAACGGACCGTAATTGCGGGTGCTCCGGACCACAGCCACACGTCGTTGAGACGGCTGGCCGAAGCCTCCTCGGCGCGAGGAGGAAAGAGCCGCCAGCCGGATCATGTCGAGCGGCATGCGGGCGATGCGCCCGCCGCGGGCGGCGAGGGCCGGCGCGAAGGCGCCTCGCGTCATGACAACCTTGCCGTTGCCGACCTGCGTCACATCGTCGATCCGCAGGATATCGCGCAGGTTCACGCGCTGGCCGGGCGCCTTGCGCGGGTGATGCGCGCGCGCCTCGTGCGACGGCAGAAGGCGCGCAAGCGCGGCCGGCGCCTCGATCTGCGCCGCACCATCCATCGCAGCATCTCGCACGGCGGCACGCCGATTGACCTCGCTTTCCGCAAACGCAAGATCAAGCCATTGCGTCTTGTCGTGCTGCTGGACGCTTCGGGCTCGATGAATCTTTATACTGCTTTCTTTGTACGCTTCCTGCATGGCATCGTCGACGCATTCCGCGAAGCCGAGGCCTTTGTTTTTCATACCCGTCTCGCGCATGTCTCCGCTTCCATGCGCGACCGCGACGTGACGCGCGCAGTCGACCGGCTTGCGCTGATGGCGCAGGGGATCGGCGGCGGTACCAAGATCGGAGAGAGTCTCGCCACTTTCAATCGCTGGCACGCAAGGCGGGTTATTCATTCGCGCACGGCGGTGATGATCGTGTCCGACGGCTATGACACCGGCGAACCGGATCTGCTGGCGGGGGAAATGCGCCGTCTGCGCCGGCGCTGCCGCCGCATTGTCTGGCTCAATCCGCTGATCGGCTGGAAGGATTATTCGCCAAGCGCGCGCGGCATGCAGGCCGCGCTGCCCTACGTCGATCTGTTTGCGTCGGCGCATAATCTGGAAAGTCTCGCGGAGCTTGAACCTTATCTCGCGAGGATATGATCCCATGCATACTGCAACGGACATCCTCTCAACAATCTCGGCACGCAAGGCAAAGGGACAGCCTTTTGCCCTTGCAACCGTCGTACGCACGGTCGCGGCAACGGCCGCCAAGCCTGGCGCGAAAGCGGTGATTCTGCCGGACGGCACGATATCGGAAGGCTGGATCGGCGGTGGTTGCGCACGGGCCGCCGTGTTGAAGGCCGCACGAGACGCGCTCGCTGACGGGCAAGCGCGCTTGGTTTCGGTGCAGCCGCCGGATGTTCTCGAGCAATACGGGCACGAGGCGGGAGAGGAGGAAGACGGCGTGCGCTTCGCCAAGAATATGTGCCCGAGTCAGGGAACAATGGATATCTTCGTCGAGCCTGTATTGCCGCGGCCGCAGGTCGTGGTGTGCGGATCGAGTCCTGTCGCGGTGGTGCTTGCCGATCTCGCCCGGCAGACCGGATTTGCCGTTACGGTTTGCGCGCCGGCAACCGAACAATCGGCTTTCGCCGAAGCGGACCAGCGGATCGAAGGTTATGCCTTGCCGGTCGAAGCGGCCGGAGCCCGCTATATCGTCATCTCGACGCAAGGCCGCGGTGACGAAGCCGCCCTCGCGGCCGCCCTGACCGTTGACGCCGACTATGTCGCTTTCGTGGGCAGTAAACGTAAGGCGGAGGCATTGCGTGAGGCCCTGGCGACGCGCGGCATTTCCGCCGGTCATCTCGCCAAGCTGAAGGCGCCGGCCGGACTCGATCTCGGCGCCATCACACCCGACGAAATCGCAATTTCGATTCTTGCCGAGATTGTTCAGGTCCGGCGTGGCAGGCGCCGTGCCGTGACGCTCGCGTGACGTCAGAAAATCTGGACCCTCTATTGGCATTTTCTCTTACGGGGTGAAGAAGGCCGTTTAAATCGCGCGCTGGGCCGTGGGTCACGGCATCTCGTATCCAGCCAAGCCGCCGGAAACGCTGGCGCACGCCACAGTGTCCGCGTCTGCCTGCCTCGCAGGGACTCATCGATGTCATAGCCCCCAGATCGCGCTTCCTATGGCTTCATAAGGATTTCAAATTTTGTCCGGCGACCCCGGCCGACTAGCATCGCGACAGCTAAAGTCTTCAGTCGGGAGTCGCAGTGTGAATACAAGTGGGAAGCCGTCCTTTCGGCTCGGGGTCGATATTGGGGGGACTTTCACCGATATAGTGCTCTTGGGAGACGACGGGAAAATCCATACCAAGAAGATCCTGTCGTCACCGCCGGATTACAGCGAGGCGATCGAAGAGGGGGTGCGGGCGCTGCTGTCCGAATCCGGTGTCGATGTCTCGCAGATCGTGGAATTCATCCATGGCACGACGGTCGTCACCAACACCATCATCGAGCGCAAGGGCGAATCCGTCGCGCTGATCACCACCCAGGGCTTCCGCGACGTCCTCGAGCTTGGCCGCTTCCGCGCGCCGACACTGTATGATTCGAAATTCCGCAAACTCGATCCGCTCGCCGAACGCCGCCTGCGCTTTGAGAGTTCCGAGCGCATGGGCGCCGACGGCAGCGTGATCCGCCCGGTCGATCTCGACGAGCTGGAGGCCATCGCGGCGCAGATCGAGCGCGAAGGCATCGTCTCGGTCGCGGTCTGCTTCATCAACTCCTATGTGAATGCCGACAATGAGACCGCAGCAGTTGCATTTCTGCGCAAACGCCTGCCCGGCGTATCGATCTCGGCATCGACCCAGTTGCTGCCGCAGATCCAGGAATACGAGCGCACCTCCACAACCGTGGTCAACGCCTATGTGCGTCCGGTTGCGGAAGCTTATCTGGAATCGCTGCTGAAGCGGCTCGCCAACATCGGCATCTCCTGCGACCTGATGATCATGCAGTCGAGCGGCGGCTGCGTGCCCGGCGAAATCGCTGCGCAGAATCCGGTTTACATTGTCGAATCCGGACCGGCGGCGGGTGTCGTCGGCGCGCAGCGCCTGAGCGATCGCCTGGGCGTGCCGAACATCATGGTGTTCGATGTCGGCGGCACGACCGCCAAGGCGTCGCTCATCGAGAACGGCGTGTTCGATGTCGCCACCGAATCGGAAGTCGGCGGAGCGGCGACACTCGGCCATCGCCTGATCCAGGGCGCGGGCTATGCGGTGCAGGCGCCGACCATCGATATCGCGGAAGTGGGCGCCGGCGGCGGCAGTATCGCGGCTGTCGACAGCGCCAATGGTTTGAAGGTCGGTCCGCGCAGCGCCGGTGCGGTGCCGGGGCCGATCTGCTACGATCGTGGTGGCGAGTTGCCGACCGTCACCGACGCCAATCTCGTGCTCGGCTATCTCAGCCCGGTGGCGCTGGTCGGCGGCGATCTGTCGCTGAACAAGGCAAAGGCGGAAGCCGCCATTACCGAACTCGGCAGCCGCATCGGCCTCAACATGGTCGACACGGCCTATGGCATCCATCTGATCGCCAACAGCAACATGATGCGCGCGCTGAACGGCGTGTCCTCGGAGCGCGGCCGTGATCCTTCGCAATTCACGCTGTTCGCCATCGGTGGCAATGGTTCGGTGCACGGCACGAAGCTGGCTGATGACCTGCGCATGAGCACGGTGATCGTGCCACCGGCATCGGGCGTGTTCAGCGCGCTCGGCATGCTGTTCACCGATGTCGAACATCAGGTGATCCGCGCCTATTATCGCAACCTGGGCGATGTCGATCCGGCGGCGATGAGCGGGCTGCTGCAGCAGATGGTCGACGAGGCGCGCCGTCTGCTTGCCGACAGCGGTTTTGACGAGAAACGTCAGGATATCAGCATCGTCGCCGATCTGCGTTATTTCGGCCAGATGACCACGCTGGCGGTGCCGGTGCCCGGCATTGCGGTCACGGAAGATGTGCTCGCGCGCTGCAAGCAGGATTTCACCCGGTTGCACGAGCTCAATTACGGCTACAGTTCTCCGGACGAGAAGCTTCAGTTCGTCGCGCTCAAGGTGATCGGCCGCGGTCTCTCCGATACGCCGCGCGTTCCGCCGAAGCTGGAGAGTCAGCGCCATGCCGCGAAAGAAGAGACGACGCGCAAGGTCTATTTCGGCCCCGAGCACGGCTGGCTGGAGACGCCGGTGATCGGCCGCGCCAGCGTGAGCGACAAGCCGCGCCAGGGGCCGCTCGTTGTCGAAGAATATGAGAGTACGTCCGTCGTGCGACCGGGCTGGAGCGTGCAGGTCGACGGCTGGAGCAATATCGTGATGCGGAGAGTAAAATGACGAAATCGGCAATGCCGGCCATTGACCCGGTCAAGCGCGAGCTGATCAAGAACGCGCTGGTGACCATCGCCGACAACATGATCGCGCTGGTCATCCGCACGTCACGCTCCGTGGTGGTGAAGAACAATCTCGATTTCTCTGCCTCCGTGCTGAACGCGAAGGGCGAGATGGTGGCGCAGGGCCTTTCGCTGCCGGGCCATCTCGGCGCAACGCAACCGGCGTTGCGCGGATGTCTGGAGCATTTCGGCGACAACATCCGTCAGGGCGACATCCTCTGCAACAACGATCCGTATGCCGGGGCGAGCCACCTCAACGACGTCTTCATGTTCCGCCCGGTGTTCCATGCGGGCGAGCTGATCGGCTTCCTCTCGATCATCCTGCATCACACCGATATGGGCGGCCGGGTTCCCGGCGGCAACGCGCCCGACAGCACCGAGATTTATCAGGAGGGATTGCGCATCCCGCCGCTGAAGATCATGGAGAACGACAAGCCGAACGAGACGCTGTTCCGCATCATCCGCAACAACGTGCGCGTGTCCGACACCGTCGTCGGCGACATGCAGTCGCAGATTTCCAGTCTGCTCGCGGCGGAGACCGAGCTGCGCCGCGTCATCGCCGATTACGGCGTGGAGACGGTCAAGTTGTATATGGACGACCTGATCGACTACGCCGAGAAGCTGACCCGCGCCGGCATTGCCGCGCTGCCCGATGGCGTTGGTGAATTCACCGACTGGATCGACGACGACGGCACTCCGGGCAGCGCGCCTGTGAAAATTCACGTCAAGCTGACGGTGAAGGGCGACGAGGCTGAAATCGACTTCACCGGGACCTCCCCGCAGACCAGCGGGGCGATCAATCCCAACAAGTATTTTGCCATCGGCCTGTCGCTGGCGGTGATGCGCACGGTGCTTGACCCGAGCATTCCGGCCAATGCCGGCTTCAATCGGGTGGTCAAGGTGATCACGCCGGAGGGCAGCTTCGTCAATCCCCGCTTCCCGGCGCCGGTCGGCGCACGCGGCCTGGCCGGCTTCCGCGTCCGTCACGCGGTGTCCGGGGCGCTGGCAATGCTGCTGCCGGACAAGGTCGGCGCCTGTGTCGGCGGCAGCGAGTTCGCGCTTGTGCTTGCCGGCTATCCGAAGGGCCGCAAGCCGTTCCTGACGCTGGAGTTTCACAACGTCACCGGCATCGGCGGCGGACCGGATCGCGACGGCCAGGATGGCGGACCCTATGGTCTCGTCAATATCGCCAACGTTCCGGTGGAGGTGATCGAGGCGGAAGGCCCGGTGCGGGTCGAATGCTACAAGTTCCTCGAGGATACCGAAGGCGCTGGCCGCTATCGCGGCGCGCTCGGCCTGGTGCGTGAATATCGGCTGCTTGAGGAGGAGGCGCTGATTCAGCTTCGCTCCGATCGCCAGTTCAACGCGCCGTACGGTCTGTTCGGCGGCCATTCCGGCGCGCCCGGCAAGATCATCATGAATCCGCGGATGCCGGATGAAGAAGTCAAGCCGTCCAAGTTCATCGGCAAGATGAAACGCGACGACGTCATTCGCGCGGAAATGCCGGGGTCAGGCGGCTACGGCAATCCGCTGGAGCGTGACGCGGACGCTGTTGCCGAGGACGTGCGGCAGCAAAAGATTTCATTCGGCAAGGCGCGCGACGTCTACGGCGTTGTTGTCGATGCGAAAAACTTCACGGTTGATGTCAAAGCGACCGAGAAGCTGAGGGCCGGGCAGAAGAGTGAGAAGGAAACGCTGAAGGCGTGAGTCATTCCAACGTCTTTCAAGGGACAAAACATATAAGGAATTACGCTATGTTGAATCGTCGGTTTGTTTTGAAGTCGGCTCTTGCGGCGGGATTGAGCGCTCCGTTCGTGCGGATGGCGCGCGCGGCTTTTCCCAGCGAGGTCATTCGGATTCAGGTGCCGTTCGCAGCGGGCGGCAACATCGACGTCCAGTGCCGTCTCATCGCGCAGAGGATGAATCAGCTTCTGAATACGTCGGTCATCGTGGAGAACCGGACGGGTGCGGGTGGAACCATCGGCGCGGAAGGCGTCGCCCGCTCGAAACCCGACGGCTACAACCTTCTCGCTGGCTCGAACGGCCCGATGACGGTGAGCCCGGCGGTGCGCACGAAAATCGGCTACGATCCGATCAAGGATTTTGCGCCGGTGGTGCTCACATCGCGGGTCCCGATGGTGCTGGCGGTAGGGAAGGATTTCCCTGCGCGCACGCTCGCCGAATACGTCGCCTATGCGAAGGCGAATCCGGACAAGGTCACGGTGGCAAGTTCCGGAGTCGGATCGAGCAGCCATCTCGTCATCGTCGATTTCGGCATGACCACGGACACCAAGCTGGTGCATGTGCCGTATCGCGGCGCCGCGGCGACCGTGCCCGATCTGATCAGCGGATCGGTCAATTCGGTCGTGACCGAGCTTCCCAACGTGCTCGCAGTCCACAATGACAGCAAGGCACGCATCCTCGGCGTCGCGGCGTCGTCGCGCTCCAAGCTGCTGCCGGATATTCCGACATTCTCGGAGGCGGGAGTGGCGAATTTCGAAGCGGCCAGTTTCTGCGGTCTTCTGGCACCGGCCGGTACGCCGGCGGAGATCATCGAAACGCTGCGCAAAGCCGTCATTACCAGTCTTGCCGATCCTGAAATCAGCAAGAAGTTCGATGCAATGGCGCTGGAGATTCCACAGCCGAAGGATCTGACCTCGCAGGCGTTCACGGACCTGTTGATGAAGGAACTCGCGGCGGCGAAGAGGGTCGCCACGGCGGCAAAGATCAAGGTCGACAACTAAGTCGACGCCGACAGCAAGTGTAACCGGGGCCGCCTGGATCCTGTCAGGCGGCCTCGGCCTTTATGCCCAGATGGCGCAGCCGCTTCGCACCCTGGCGGGCGGCAAGGCGCGCCTGTTCGACGAGGGTGCCGATCGCTGGCATGCGGCCATGCGTCGTGCTGCGCAAGACCCCAAGCGTCAGCGGGATGTCGGGCTCGAACGGCCGGCCAACGAGCTCGCCGACATTGCCGCCGAGCAGCAGCATCGGGTTGAACAGCGCGACGCCAAGACCCTCGCGGGCAAGCGCCATTGCCGTATAGACATGGTTGACTTCCATCAGCCCGCCGTTTTCCCGCTCGCTGTTTTGGCGGAGGGTCTCGACCACCAGAGCCGGAATCGGAATATAGCCCTGGGTGGCCACCATGACGGTGTGCCCGGTCAGGTCCTTGAGCTGGATTTTCTTCTTCGCGGCGAGCGGATGGTCTTTCGCCATCAGGCATGAGAGTCCCACGGTCAAAAGCGGCTCTTCGGTCGCTTCGGCGGATTCAGCAATATAGGCGAAACCAAGCTCCGCGGCTTCCTGCCGGACCAGATCCAGCACGCGCGCGAAATATTGCACGTCGACGCGAATCTGGACGCGCGGTTGCTTGCGTCTGAAGCCGGCGATGATCTGCGGCAACAGAGTGCTGCCGAATGAAGGGATGCAGGCGACATGAAGGGTCGAGGCCGACGTGTCCTGCATCGTCACAATCCGTCGTTGCACCGCGTCGGCCTGTGCCAGCAGCCGTTCGACATGCGGAAGCAAGGCCTCGGCCTGCGGAGTCGGAACGATGCGCTGCCGCGAGCGGACGAAGAGAGACAGGCCGGTCTGGGCCTCCAGTTCCTTCAGTGCGAGGCTTGCCGCAGGCTGGGAAATGCCGATGCGTTTCGCAGTATTTGTGAGGCTGCGTGTGAGCATGAGCGTGGAAAACAATTCCAATGTGCGCAGCGACGGGGTGCGGATCATAGGCTGTTTCCATGCTTTGGACCGGATCGGTCGTGAGGATATCCTGCCGGCCCAATTAAACCGGCCTTCATGATGCAGTTCCAGTGAGGTTAGGTTCTTTAGCCTATGGGGGGAAATGATCAACACGGCTGTGGCGGCGCAGCTCTCGCCCTCCGCAGACTGCAGTTCGGCACGCGCGGGGCAGCTTGATTTTCGTCGGGGTTTCGCCGGTGAAAAGTTCTGGGCTCAAAAGGGTGGCGTAATCCCGGCT
>JAEWCJ010000351.1 GCA_023390695.1 Pseudomonadota bacterium
CTGATGATCCGCTGCGCAAGTTGCGCAGCGTCGTCGTCGGACGCGATCCGGGCCTGCAGGCCCGCGATTTCGTCGCCGCCGAGCCGTGCCACCGTATCGAATTCGCGCACGCAGGCCGACAGGCGGCGCGCGATCTCCACGAGGACGGCGTCGCCGGCCGGATGTCCATGCGTGTCGTTGATGCTCTTGAAGCGGTCGAGATCGAACAGCAGCACCGAGAAGCGCTCGTCGAAACGCTGCGTGCGGCTGAGAGCCTGGGTGATCCGCTGGCGGAACAGCGCGCGGTTGGTCAGCTTCGTGAGGTCGTCGTGGGTCGCCATTTCGGCGATCTTGGCCTCGGCGCGCTTGCGCTCCGTGATGTCGGTAAAGGTGCGGACGATGCCGCCATCGGGCAGCGAACGGGCCCGGATTTCCAGGACGCGGCCGTTCGGACGGACCCGCTCATAGTTCCTGATCGGACCATTCAGCCCGCCATCCTTGATGATCTCCCAGATCTGCCGGTCGATCAGTTCACCGTCGGTGCCGTACTCGCCGCGTTCGAAAAGGAACGAGACGATTTGCTGCATGCTGACCTTGCGGGACAGCCATTCCTGCGGCAGCTCCAGCAGTTCGACGAAGCGGCTGTTGATGACCTCGACATTGCCTTGCGCGTCGGCCATCAGGATTCCCTGATCGATGTTGTCGAGGGTCGTTCGCAATTTCTGCCGGCTGGTGCGCAGGATCGTCTCGTTGTTGCGCAGCCAGTCATAGGCTCTGTCGAGTTTGCGCTGGTGCTGCACGCTCAACGCTATGACGATAAGAATAAGTGCGGTGATGCCCCCGGCAAGACCGTAATATCTGAACTGATTGGCGTAATGGTTGGCGAGCACCTCATGCTCGGCAAAGCCGACAAGGACGGCGAGGGGCAGGTCCGCCACTTTCCGGTATGAGATGTATCGGATGACGCCGTCGAACTGGCCGTCGTTGACATAATATCCCGCCGGGGATTTCTCCAACTGCCGTAACACGCCGCGGTTGGGGTTTAGTTTCGTAATGTTCTCGTCTTTGAACCCGCGCTGGGCTCGAACATATCCGTCGAGTCCGATCAACGAAATCGATCCCTCGCGGCCGATGTTGATCGTCTGATAGAATTTGACGAGATTTTCGGTGTCGAGCGACGCGACGATAACACCGGCAAAAGATCCGTCCGGGTTCCTGAGGCGCCGGTTCAGTTGAATGGATGTTTTTGCCGAACGGATGCCTTCGACCGGTCTGCCGATAAAGAGCTCGTCGCCGGTGGCGTCTTTCTGGAAGCGGAAGTGGTCGCGGTGGCTGAGGTCGAGGGCCTCGACCGGTTTGCGGGAAGATTCAATCAGCCGCCCGGACGCGTCGATGATCGAATAGTGCAATATGGCGCCGTTGTTGGGCCTGTGATCGCCGGGCCAGTCGACAAGGTTGAAGCTCTTTCTGTCGGCTTCATACATCGAGCGCAGGATGATCAGCGTGTTATCGACACCGCGGATCGTGCGTGCGATGTGCTCTTCAAATGCGCGCGCGAGATTGGATGTTTCCTGCCTGGCCGTCGCCAGATCCGCCTGTTTGTTCGAGCGCAGATAGATCGTCGTGGCGCTCCAGATCAGGGCAATCATGAGAACGCCCAGGAGGGGGGTGCCGTGCAGCGACGCGCGTAACCAAGGTGATTTCCAGAACGGCATCGCCGTATTCAAAGCCCCTCTATATTTGCGTGTGGGTCTAGAGTGCTCGCCTTATTTTTGAGTTACGAGCGTCATCCGGCATCTGCGGCGAAGCATTAACCATCCGTGCGCGGGCAGCAGCTTGGCGTCTGGCCGAGGATTCCGGCAGTGGTTTGCCTTGGATGTGTCGACTCTGTAAGAGAGGCTAACAAACGTTGAAAATGGGAGGCTCAGTAATGGGGCAAGCTGCAAATCGGGCGCGCCAGGAAGTCGCCGTCGGAAACCGGATACTGGCCAACGAAGGCATTCTCGACGCTTTCGGTCACGTCTCCGTCCGGCATCCCGAAAATCCCCACCGTTACCTTCTGTCCCGCTCACGCTCACCGGAACTGGTCGAGCCGGCCGATGTCCTGGAATTCGACCTCGATTCCAATCCGGTAACCCGGACCGACGCCAACCTTTATTCAGAGCGCGTTATCCACGGTGAGATTTACAAGGCCCGCCCCGATGTCATGGCGGTGGTGCATCATCATTCGCCCGCGATGATGCCCTATTGCGTGAGCGGCGTTGAGCTCGTGCCGGTCTTCCATCTCGGGGCGCCCATGGGGGACAAGGTCCCGTTCTGGGACCAGCGCGACGATTTCGGCGATACCAACATGCTGGTGGTGAAGCCGGAGGAGGGGGCCTCGCTTGCCCGGGCGCTCGGGGATCATTCGATGGTGCTGATGCGCCGCCACGGCACGACGGTGATCGGAACCAGCGTCCCCGACCTTGTGATGCGGACAATCTATTCCTGCCGCAACGCGGAATTTCAGTGGCAGGCCCGCATGCTGGGACACGTCACCACGCTTTCACCTGGTGAAATCGAGAAATGCGCGGCCATTCACAAGCAGCCAAACGTCACATCCCGGACCTGGGAATATTGGTCGATGCGGCTTGAAAAATCGGGTAATGGCTTGAAATCTGCACCAACCAAACGGTCCGCCGCCCGCAAGACTCCGGCGAAAAAGAAGAAGACCGCGAAAAAGAGGAAAGGAACGAGACGATGAGGGCTGTCAGGACGGCTGTATTCGCAGCCGCAAGCGCAGCGATCATGGCGGGTTCGAGCGCCTATGCGCAGGACTCGCTGAAGATCGCGATTGGCCAGATCAACAACTGGGAAAATCAGGCGCCGACGCTCGGCCAGGACGCCGGCATTTTCAAGAAGCACAACCTGAATATCGAAGCGGTCGGCACGCAGGGCGCGGGCGAGACCATCCAGGCGGTGATTTCGGGCAGCGCCGATCTCGGCGCCGGCGTCGGCGTGGCGGGCGCAATGCGCGCCTTCCAGCGCGGTGCGCCGGTCCGCGTCCTGCTGCCGGCCTTCACCGGCACCGGCGATCTTTACTGGTACGTGAAGGCGGATTCGCCGATCAAGTCGCTGAAGGACTTCAAGGACAATACGTCGATCGCCTATTCCACCAACGGATCGAGCTCGCACAACATCGTCGTCGGGTTCATTCGGGAATTGGGAGCGAGCGGCAAGCCGACCGCGACGGGTGGCCCTCCCGGAACGCTGACGTCGGTGATGAGCGGACAGATCGATGTCGGTTGGGCGGCGCCGCCCTTCGGCATGAAGGAAGTCAAGGAAGGCAAGATCCGCATCGTGGCGCGCGGCAGCGATATCCCCTCGCTGAAGGGACAGACCGTGCGCGCGATCATCGTGAACGCCGATGCGCTCAAGAACAAGAAAGACGCCATCATGCGCTTCGTGAAGGCGTATCGTGAAAGCGTCGACTGGATGTATGCCGATCCCAAGGCGGTTGCGATGTATGCCGCCAAGATCAAGGCGGAGGAGGGCCTGCTGAAGGATTCCATCAAGGAATTCCACCCCAAGGACGCCATGCAGACCGACAAGATGGCCGATTTCGATGGCGCCATCGCGGATGCAGTGAAGCTGAAATTCCTGGAAGCTCCCCTGAACAAGGAGCAGGTCACGGAGTTCCTGCAGATTCCGCCGCGCTGACCGGCGTGTCGTTTTCGAAAATGCCCCGCGCGAGCGGGGCATTTTTTTGAGCAGGCGGTTAGCGTACCAGCGGGACGCAGCGCCCGCCGCGCAGGATTTTCGCGCCGACGGCTTTCGCCTGACAATCGTTGCCGAAGGTCTTGCGTTTGCCGCGCGCGTCAAGCGCGCAGACCGGCTTGAACACCATCGGGCAATTGGTGGGGCAGGCGCCCGCACTGACAATACGGGCGCCGTCGCCGCGTGCGGCGCATTCGTTCACATAGGTGACCAGAGTCTTCTTGCGGCTGCGGGCGCAGACCGGGTGGTAGCCGTGGTGCCCGCAGGGGCCCGCCATGATCAGGGGCTGGCCTTGCGCGGCTGCGGGCGTCGCGATTGAATCGGAGAGTCCGAGCGCAACGCCGCACATCATCAGGAATGCGATGCCGCCGATCTTCATCAATGCGGATCCTTCGCGGCGGCGCTGATGGCACTCAGCATGCTGGCGCGGCCCTGGTCGAGCGTAACGCGGACCTGGTCCTGTCTGCCGATCTCGCCCATTTCGCGCTGACGCGTCACTGTCGCATTGGTCATCAGCGGTTCGACGCCGAGTTCGCGCAGCGTGTCGGCGACTTCCTCCATTTCCGCCGCGCGGCGGATGCCGTGGCTGGCCATGCGCTCGACATTATATTCGGCGATCCGGCCCCAATCGAGGCTGGGATAGTTGTTCTTCAGCGAGGCGGCGACCTCCTCGACCACGCCGGCGCGCTGCGCGGCGAGAAAACATTCCAGCGTCACCGCTTCGATGCCCTTGATCATCACGCTGCGCACCATCTTGATGGCGGCGGCAGCGCCGGTCTTCGCCCCCGCGATCGAGATCTTCATGCCCAGGCTGTCGAGAAGCGGCTTGATCGCCTCCGCATGCGGGCCGGCGAGCAGCATCGGCGACTGGTGACGCGCCGGCAGAATGGGCGAGAGGATCGCGAGGTCGACATAACGCGCCTTGCCCGCGAGCAGCGCATCGGTGTCGCGCTTGCGGCCGGGCGAGACCGAGTTCACGTCGACATAATACGGAGTGCCGGCGAGATGCGGTTCCACTGATTGCGCAGCTTCGAGGCTGGAGGCGGCGGTCACGGCGGCAATGACGATGCCGGCGTCGCGGATCGCGTCGGCCGCCGAGGCGGCGATGCGCACGCCGGTCTTGTCGGCGGCGTCTTTCAGCCGGGCGCCGGCGGCGTGCGGAAATAGGATGTCCCAGGCCGCGATATGCGCCACGCCTTCCTCGCGCAGGCCCGCGGCGATGGCCTGACCGGCCTCGCCGAACCCGATGAAAGCGATGCGTTGCGAACGCGCGTCCATTTTCAGCCCTGCAGTTTCTTCTGGATGCGTTGATCGAAGCGGTCGACATTGACGACGACGCGCGTATGCGTGCCGTCGCCGATGCGTTCCCTGTCGTCGAAAGCCTCGACGCGGAATTCGACATTGCGGCCGTCGATCTTCGTCACTTCGGCGGTGGCGCGCAATGTCATGCCGACCGGCGTCGCCGCATAATGGCCGACGTCGAGATGCGTGCCGAGGCTCTGGTGGCCCGCCGGCAGCAGGCTCTCGATGGCATCGAGCGCGGCGGCTTCCATCATGTTGATCATCACCGGTGTCGCCAGCACGCGCACGCGGCCGGAGCCGACGCGCGGCGCGGTCTGCTCCTCGCCCACGACGATGGCAGCGGAGCCCTTGAGGCCGATATTGAGTTTGGACAGGTCGGTCATTCTGCGGCCTTTTTGCGCGCGGGCGTCCTAGAGCATTTCCAGCGGGCGCTTGCGCGTCGGGGGCGGGAAGGCCTTGTCTAAATCAGCGAGATCTTCCCCGGTCAATGCCAGATCCAGCGCCGCGCGGTTCTCCCTGACATGCGCGGGATTCGTGGCTTTGGGAATGACGATGAGATCGGGCTGCCGCAGCAGCCAGGCGAGCGCCACCTGCGCCGGGGTGGCGTCATGTCGGGCGGCGATTGCTTTCAGTGCGCTCTGGCCGAGCAGCCGCCCCTGTTCGACCGGCGAATAGGCCATGAGCGGGATGTGGTGTTGCCGGCACCAGGGCAGCAGATCGAATGCGATGCCGCGCCGGGTGAGATTGTAGAGGACCTGATTGGTGGCGCAGCCGGTGCCGCCGGGCAGTCCCGCCAGCTCCTGCATGTCGTCGGTGTCGAAATTGCTCACGCCCCAGGACAGGATCTTGCCGCTCTCCAGGAGAGCGGCGAAGGCCTCCAGGGTCTCGGCGAGCGGCACGCCGCCGCGCCAGTGCAGCAGGTAGAGATCGATGCGGTCGGTGCCGAGCCGGCGCAGGCTGCGCTCGCAGGCTTCGACGGTGCCGCGCCGCGAGGCGTTCTCCGGCAGCACCTTGCTGACCAGAAACACCTCGTTGCGGCGGCCGGCAATGGCGTCGGCGACGACCTCTTCCGCGCCGCCGTCGCCGTACATTTCGGCGGTGTCGATCAGCGTCATGCCGAGATCGAGGCCGAGCCGCAGCGCCAGCGCCTCGTCGGCGGCGCGGCGCGCCTGTTCGCCCATGCCCCAGGTGCCTTGCCCGAGTGCGGGCACGGCTTCGCCGTTGGGAAGTTTTACGGTCCGCATTGCGGCAATGTAGCACGGCCGCGCGGGTCGTGCCTCAATGCGCCACCGATTTTGAAAACAGGTTGATGACCAGCACGCCTGCGATGATCAGCGCCAGCCCGATCAGGGCCGGCGTGTCGAGCGCCTGCCGGAACATGAACCAGGCCACCAGCGAGATCAGCACGATGCCGAGCCCGCTCCAGATCGCATAGGCGATGCCGACCGGGATTGTCCGCAGCGTCAGGGCCAGGAAGTAGAAGGCGAGGCAGTAGGCCACCAGCGTCACAAGGCTCGGAACAAGCTTGGTGAAGGATTCGGATGCCTTCAGCGCCGAGGTGCCAATCACCTCGGCCACGATGGCGATCCCTAGATAAATGAAATTCATGATCCTGCTAATTTACGGGCTAGTGGCCTGACGAGTCCACCGGCGGCGTTCCGTGGGTGTGGAACGATTCGATGGTCTTCAGCCCCCAGGCCTGTCCCTTCTTGCGCTCGGCCTCGGTCCAGCGGATCGGCTTCCAGTCCGGCGCCAGGATCAGCCGCGCGCCGGCATTCGCCACTTCGACGCGGTTGCCGCCCGGCTCGTACACATAGAGGAAGAAGGTCTGCTGCACGGCGTGCTTGTGCGGCCCGGTCTCGATATAGACGCCGTTCTCCAGGAAGATGTCGGCGGCGCGCAGAATGTCCTCGCGGCAATCCAGCGCGTAGGTGATGTGATGGAAGCGTCCCTTGCTGCCGGTATAGTCGCGCGTATAGGCGAAGTCGTAGCTCTTGTTGGTCGCGGTCAGCCACATGCCGGCCTCGGTGCCGTCGTCGAGCACGATCTGCTCGGTGAGGCGGAAGCCGAGATAGTTTTCGAAGAATTCGCGGTTGGCCTTGATGTCGGAGGCGAGACCGTTGAAATGGTCGAGCCGGCGCACATTCACGCCGCGCGCGGGATAACGCTGCGCCTGGTTCTTCAGCGCCGGCTTCAGTTCCGGCGGCGCTTCGTACCATTCGGTGTCGTAGTACAATTCGATCACATGGCCGTCCGGGTCCTTGCAGACGAAGGTCTTGCCATGGCCGAGATCGCCGTCGGTCCAGCCGACATCGAAGCCCGAGCCCTTCAGCGCGGCGGCGCGCCGCTCGAGCGCCTGCGGTGAGCGGGTGCGGAAGGCGACATGTGCCATTCCCGACGTCTTCGATGCCGTCAGCTTCAGCGAATAGCGCTCGTAATCGTCCCAGCCGCGCAGATAGACGCTGTCGCCCATTTCACCGCTCTGGGTCATGCCCATCACATCGATGAAAAATTTGCGGCTTTCCTCGAATTTGGGCGTCAGCAATTCGAGATGGGCGAGATGGGCAATGTCGAGAATGGGTTCTTTGATCATGGGCAAAGTCTCGTTTCAGAAAGGGTTTCTACCACCTTTGGAGGACTGTGAAAGTCGCGCATGTGCCGTTATCTCCCGCGGCGCCGCACGGCAGATCGGAACACCGGTCGCTGGAATTGCGGCTTGCGGGGCATGTCCCGTATCGTGGTTCTGTCACCGGAATGTCATCGAACTGGCATCAAGCCCGGCTAGTGTCGTTGCGCGGAACCGTTTCTGATCACAGAGTAGACGGAGCAACCATGACCTATCTCAAAACGGTGGCGGGTGCGCTCGCAATCATGATGGCGTCCGGCATGATCGTGGATTTCGAAGTCTCGGTTAGAGGCAACGAGATGGATGTGCGCGTCTGGGCGCCGGGAGATCAGACCGATTCCAGATTGCGTAAGCAGGTGGCCGCGCTCCTTTCCCGGCATGTCGATGAAGGGCATGTGATCGTGATCCCGTCAAACCGCGTCTAGGCCGGAGATGTGCGGACGAACATCAGGATGAAATTGTTCGCGGGCATCGGCAAGGTCTCCGCAAGCGAGAGACCCGAGCGCTCCGCGATGGCCGTCAGATCGGCGATGTCGCGCACGCCCCATTCGGGATTTTGCCGCCGCAGGCTGGCATCGAAGGCGGCGTTGCTGGGCGCGGTGTGCTCGCCGTTACGCATGAAGGGGCCGTACATATAAAGCCGGCCGTCCGGCTTCAGCCGCGCGGCAGCATGGCCCAGCAGGCCTTCGGCCACGTTCCATGGCGCGATGTGAACGACATTGGCGCAGAGGATCGCGGTCAGGCCGCGCAGCAACTTTGAATCGTCCGCGCCGAAGCCCCAATCAGACGCAGAAAGATCGATGCGGCGGGCCGGGCGGATATTCGGCAATTGCGAGTGCAGGCGCCACGCATCGATGCTGCGCACATGCGCTTCGTTATAGTCGCTCGGCCACCAGACGAGACGGGGTGACTGCCGCGCGAACTCGACGACGTGCTGGCCGGTGCCGCTGCCGGCCTCAAATACATTGCCGGTTTGCGTCAGCAGCCAGGGCGCGAGCACCGACCAGATCGCGTCGTGATTGCGGTGAAAGGCCGGTGCATCGAGTCGGCCGTCGGGTGCGGCATCCACGGTTTTGCCGAATTCAACGGAGGACGGCATAGCCTTTGCCTTTTTATCGGTTTATGGCTGGGCCGAAAGCGCCTTCGCGCTGAAGTCCCGGCCATCCACCTCTTCCTTGTGTGCTCTCCGACATCGTGGTTGCCCGGCATACAGCCGGGCATGACGGGGAGAGGTTAAGCATCTTCCGGATTGTCGACGTAGACTAGGCCTGCTTTCGCCAGCGGCTCGCGCATGGTGTACATGTCGAGGCCGAGGATGCCGGAGGCGAGCTTTTCGCGCTTGTCGGTTTCGTCGGCTTCGCGCTTCTGGCCCTTGGCGGCGACGTCGGCGGCAAGCTTGCGTGGGATGACGACGACGCCGTCGTCGTCGGCCACGATGGCGTCGCCCGGAACGACATTCACGCCGGCGCAGACGACCGGAATATTGACCGCGCCGAGTGTCGCCTTCACCGTGCCCTTGGCCGAAATCGCCTTCGACCAGACCGGAAAGCCCATCTCCTTCAGCGTCGCGACGTCGCGGCAGCCCGCGTCGATGATGAGGCCCTGCACGCCGCGCGCCTTCGCCGATGTCGCCAGCAGATCGCCGAACATGCCGTCGGTATTGTCGGCGGTGCAGCCGACCACCAGCACGTCGCCGGGTTTGCATTGCTCGATGGCGACATGGATCATCCAGTTGTCGCCGGGCTGTGCCATGATGGTGACAGCGGGGCCGCAGATCGCGGCGCCCGGCCAGATCGGGCGCATGTAGGGCTTCATCAGGCCGGAACGGCCGAGCGCCTCATGCGCGGTGGAGACACCAAGGCCGGCGAGGGTTTTGCACGCTTGCGCATCGGCGCGCGGAATGTTGCGAACGACGACAGGCTTCATGTCGATGTCTCCCCGGTTCAGCCCAGCGTGTCGGTGACGACGCGCGGGAACAGTGTCTGATAGGCTTCGCCGTAGGTCATCGGGATGCCGGTGTTGCGCGAGCCCTGGATGCCGCGGTTGAGCGCCACGCGCTCGTAATAGTGCCAGAGATGTTTCTGCGCCGCGAGGATCTGGAACGCCTTGTATTTGGTCTCCCAGACGTCATCGATCTTGAGAATGAGATCCGGCTTGTAGTCGCATTGCTCGGGCTGGTGCGGCTCGAACAGATAGACCGGCGGCGCAGAATATTTGTATTTCGCGCCGGGCTTGTGGCCCATCGCCTGCGCCACGACGCGCGTTTCCTGCGCGAAATGCGCCGCGTTCGGATGATCGAAGTTGTAGGGATCCTTCAGCGCGTGCGTCAGCACGAAGGCGGGATTGGTCTCGCGGTAGATGTCGACCATGCGGTCGAAATGTTCCTCGGTGAGCTTGAGCGGATAATCGCCGCAATCGAAGAACTCGATCTCCGCGCCGAGCAGGGCGGCGGCGCGTTCGGCCTCGTCCTTGCGACCGGCCTTCACGCTCTCCAGCGTCGCACCAGCTTCCTTCCAGGCGAACTGGCTTGCGCCGCGCTCGCCGAAGCTCATGCACACGATCTTCATGCGGTAGCCTTGCTTGGCATGAAGCGCGATGGCGCCGCCGGCGCGCCAGACGAAATCGCCGGGATGGGCGGTGATGACGAGACCTGTTTTCTGCTCGGACATGTTTACTCCGTTTTGATTGAGGATCGGTCGCGCGGCTTTCAGAAGCCGCCGTGACGGGCGGCCTCGATGGCCTGCGCGAGCAATTGCTTGAAGTGAAGGAGATGCGTGCGCATCGCCGCTTCCGCGGCATCGCCGTCGCCGGCGCAGATCGCATCGACGATGACGCCGTGCTCGGCGAGCGAGGTCTCGGGTCGGCCGGGCTGCAGGATGACGCGGTATTGCAGGCGCACCAGATGCGATTTCAGCGTCTGCAGGATGCGGTTGGCGGTTTCGTTGCCGGCGATGCGCTGGATCTGCCGGTGCAATGCCGCGTTGCTGTGCGAGAAGGCGGTGTAGTCCGCCTGCGCGACGGCGGTGCGCATCTGCGCTTCGATCGTGCGCAAAGCCGCGCGGTCGGCGTCCGTCGCCTGTTCGGCGGCCCGGCGGGCGACCATGACTTCAATGGCGAGACGGGTTTCGGCGATCTCGATCGCCTCCGCGTCGGTGACGTGGCGCACCCGGGCGCCGCGATTGGGTTCGCGCACGACCAGGCCTTCCTGATCGAGCATCGCCAGCGCCATGCGGATATTGGCGCGATTGACCCCGAAGCTGCGCGCGAGGTCCGCTTCGACCAGCCGTTCGTTCGGCATCAGGCGGCCGCGCATGATCGCGTCGCGGAGCTGCGAGGTGATTTCCGAGGTGGCGCCGGAGCGGGGAGGAATGTGCATGGTGAGGATCGACAATTTGGTTGCCCGGATTGTTGACAATTTGGGTGGGCCAGTCAAGTTTGCGCGGAATGCCGAAGCCGGGTGCTGCCGCGGCAGGGCCTGGACGCAAACCGGGAGGGCCTTGTCCCGCGCGCGAGTCCTGCACAAAGAAGTCCTGCACCGAGAGAGTGTCTTGCCATGAGCCGTTCGCCCGTCACCCTGCGCGTCGCCATCGGCGATTATCCGCACACGTTGCCGCTGAAGCGCGGCGAGATCACCTCGCCGGATCTGCAGATCGAGTTCGTCGAGAAGAAGCCGATGCACACGGCGTTCAAGCCGATGGTGCGCGAGCACGCCTTCGATGTCAGCGAACTGGCGCTGGTGACGGTGCTGCAGGCGAAGGCCTACAACAAGGGGCTGCGGCTTTTGCCGGCGGCGATGCTGTCGCGCTTCCAGCATCATACCTGCCTTTACAACAGCGCGCGCGGCGAATTGCGTCCGGCCGATCTCGCCGGCAAGCGCATCGGCCTGCGCTCCTACAGCCAGACCACTGGCGCCTATATCCGCGGCATCATCGAGACCGATTACGGTGTGGATCTGGGCGGCGTGCAATGGGTGATCTATGAGGACGGCCATGTCGCCGAGGCCAAAGACCCCGACGACGTGATCCGGGCGCAGCCGGGCGCGGACATGACGCAGATGCTGATCGACGGCGAGATCGACGCGGCAATCTATGGCGCCGCCATGCCGGACGATCCGCGTCTGAAAAGCGTGATTCCCGATCCCGACACGGCTGCGCTCGCCTGGTACAAGAAATACGGCGTGGTCCCGGTCAACCACATGGTCGTCGTGACCGACGAGGCGATGCAGGCGCATCCGGAGGCCATCGCCGCCTTCTACCGGCTGCTCGAGGAAGGCAAGAAGGCCGCGGGTCTGCCGAAGCCGGGCGAGATCGACACCGTGCTGTTCGGGCGCGAGGCCAACCGGCCCTGTCTGGACATGCTGATCTCG
>JAEWCJ010000373.1 GCA_023390695.1 Pseudomonadota bacterium
GGTTTCGGCGTTAACTCTCACCATTAATTCCAGCGCCGGGAACCATTTTGGGCTAGAATTGTCGTGCTTGTAGAATCATATAGTTGTTGCCGAATAGTCACATTTCGGCCCAGCTTTGCAGGCTTCACAGCCCCCGGGGATTCTTTTACCGCACTGGAACAGGGCTCATGCCGACCATCGCTCTCGTCGACGACGACCGCAACATCCTGACCTCCGTATCCATCGCGCTCGAGGCGGAAGGATACCGGATCATGACCTACACCGACGGCGCCTCCGCGCTCGACGGTTTCAAGTCGTCGCCGCCCGACCTCGCGATTCTCGACATCAAGATGCCGCGCATGGACGGGATGGAACTGCTGCGCCGCGTGCGCCAGAAGACCGACATGCCGGTGATCTTCCTCACCTCCAAGGACGAGGAGATCGACGAATTGTTCGGCCTGAAAATGGGCGCCGACGATTTCATCCGCAAACCTTTCTCGCAACGCCTGCTGGTCGAGCGCGTGAAGGCGGTCCTGCGCCGCGGCACTCCGAAGGACGGCAGCGCCCCGCGCGAGGTCGACACCGCGAAAGTTCTTGAGCGCGGGCTGCTGCGCATGGACCCGGAGCGCCACACCTGCACCTGGAAGGGCGAGCCGGTCACACTGACCGTCACCGAGTTCCTGATCCTGCAGGCGCTCGCCAGCCGCCCCGGCGTGGTGAAGAGCCGCAACGCGCTGATGGATGCGGCCTATGACGATCAGGTCTATGTCGATGACCGCACCATCGACAGCCACATCAAGCGGCTGCGCAAGAAGTTCAAAGTGGTCGACGACGACTTCGAGATGATCGAAACGCTTTACGGCGTCGGCTATCGCTTCAAGGAAGGCTGACGTAGAGCGTCTGACCGGACCCCGTATCGGGTTATCTGTGACGGGATCATTGGCTTGGGCTAGACTGCCCTTGCGGGGCGCACGGATCACAGCAGGGCAGACGCCATCACGTGCTCGATCGAACCAAGACAATCCTGTCCCAGACTGCCGCGGCGGACAGCCATGGCGAAGCGGCCGACGCGCACAAGACGCGCGCCGGCTGGCTGACGCGCTACTGGCGGACGATTGTCGGGCAGTCGTCTTCGAGTCTCACCCGCCGCATCGTGATCCTGAACGTCGCCGGCCTGTTCGCGCTGGTGATGGGCATCTTCTATCTGTCGCAGTCGCGCGCTTTCTTCATCGAGGCGCGCGTGCAAAGCCTTCTGGTCCAGGCCGACATCATCGCCGGCGCCATCGCGGCATCGGCGACCGTCGAAACCGATTCGCTGACCGTCGACCCCGACAAGCTGCTGGAACTGCAGGTCGGCGAATCCTACGGCCCCTCCGACGAAGCCGGCTATTTCGAGTTTCCGATCAATCCCGAACGCGTCGCGCCGGTGCTGCGGCGCCTGATCTCGCCGACCAATACGCGCGCGCGCATCTACGATCACGACGGCGTGCTGCTGCTCGACAGCCGCAATCTCTATGGTCGTGGCGACGTCCTGCGTTTCGATCTGCCGGCACCGGGCACGGAGAAACCCGGCTTTCTCGAGAAGCAATGGAATTCCGTGCGCAAGTGGCTCGCGCGCGGCGATCTGCCGGTCTACCAGGAACTGGGCGCCGCCAACGGCAAGGGCTATCCGGAAATCACGGCCGCGCTCGCCGGGCAGAAGGCCAGCGTCGTGCGCATCAATTCGCGCGGCGAGGTCATCGTCTCGGTGGCCGCGCCGGTGCAGCGGTTCCGTGCCATTCGCGGCGCCATCCTGTTGTCCACGCAGGGCGCCGATATCGATCAGATGGTCGAGGCCGAGCGGCTCGCCATCTTCAAGGTGTTCCTGATCGGCGCCGCGGTGATGGTGATCCTGTCGATGCTGCTGGCGCGCACCATCGCAGGTCCGATGCGGCGTCTCTCCGAGGCGACCGAACATGTGCGCCGCCGCACCCGCTCGCGTGTGGAAATTCCGGATTACACCAAGCGCGGTGACGAGATCGGGCATCTGTCCGGTTCGCTGCGCGACATGACCAATGCGCTCTACAGCCGCATCGAAGCGATCGAGAGTTTCGCCGCCGATGTCGCGCATGAGCTGAAAAATCCGCTGACCTCGTTGCGCTCGGCGGTGGAGACGCTGCCGCTGGCCAAGTCCAAGGAAAGCCAGGCGCGGCTGCTCGCCGTCATCGAGCATGACGTCAGGCGCCTCGACCGGCTGATTTCCGATATCTCCGATGCCAGCCGCCTCGATGCGGAATTGCAGCGGCAGGAATCGGAGCCGGTCAATCTGCATCAATTGCTCAACACCGTGGTCAGTGTCGCCAACGAGGTGCGGCAGGAAGACGGCGTCTCGGTCTCGCTCAGCTTCGAAGGCGGCGGACCCTCCGCCTTCGTTACGCCGGGACACGATTCACGGCTCGGACAGGTGATCGACAATTTGATCGAGAATGCACGCTCCTTCTCGTCGGCGGGCGGCAACGTGCGCGTCACCGCGCGCCGCCTGAAGCAGCATATCGAGATCATCGTCGACGACGACGGGCCCGGCATCCGGCCGGACGCGATCGAGAAAATCTTCGAGCGTTTCTACACCGACCGCCCGCATCAGGGCTTCGGACAGAATTCCGGACTCGGCCTGTCGATCTCCAAGCAGATCATCGAGGCGCATGGCGGAACGATCCGCGCCGATAATCGCCTCGGCGTTCCCACCCATGACGGCGCCGTGCCGCTGGTGCTCGGCGCCCGCTTCACGGTGCGCCTGCCGGCGGCGTAATGGCGCCCGCCGCTCCGACCATTCATGCGTCTGCGGTTCTTGTCGGCGCGCGCGCGGTGCTGATTCGCGGCCCGGCGGCCTCGGGCAAGTCGCGCCTCGCGCTCGGCTTGCTGAACGCGGCTGCGGCCGGCCTGCTGCCGTTCGCCCGGCTGGTGGCCGACGACCGGGCTTATGTCGAGGCCGCGAACGCCCGGCTTCTGGTGCGGCCGCCCGACCAGCTTCGCGGGCTGATCGAAGTGCGCGGGGCGGGAATCCGGCAGATGCCTTTCGAGCCACTGGCCGTGGTGGGATGCGTGGTCGATCTGGCCGCCCCCGATGCCGCCCGGCTGCCGCAGCCGGAGGCGGAATCCACATCTATTGCAGGCATTGTCCTCACGCGACTCGCGGTCGCATCCGGGGCCGACCCGTTGCCCCTTGTTCTTGCCGTATTGCGGACTAATTGAGCGAAATGGTTGTGGGGATACGGGTTTGCCCGCGGAGGCGCTTCCCGGACATGCGGGGTTGCAAAAATCCATTCCCCTGTTTACCGCAATGCAGCATGGGCGTTTAATCCTCTGAAAGCCCCTTGCAATGGGCTTTTGGATGGTCATGATGGCGCCCTTTCGTGCGGCGCAAACCAACGCGCCCGCCGGAGTTCTTCATGATCGGCCTCGTTCTCGTTACCCACGGTCGGCTTGCCGTGGAATTTCGTTCCGCGCTGGAACATGTCGTCGGTCCGCAGCAGCAGATCGAGGCCGTGACCATCGGCCCCGACGACGATGTGGAACAGCGGCGCAAGGACATCGTGGAAGCCATCAAGCGGGTCGATACCGGGGATGGCGTCGCTGTGCTGACCGACATGTTCGGCGGCACCCCGTCCAATCTCTCCATCTCCTGCATGAGCCGCCCCCAGGTCGAAGTCGTTGCCGGCATCAACCTGCCGATGCTGGTGAAGCTCGCGAAGGTGCGCAGCGAAGTTCCGCTGGCCGAGGCCGTCACCGCCGCGCAGGAGGCCGGACGCAAATACGTCACCATTGCCAGCCGGGTTCTTGCCGGAAAATGAGCGGTTCAGACGGCGTCATCGTCCGGGTGCTGGAAATCATCAACAAGAAAGGGCTGCACGCGCGCGCCTCGGCGAAATTCGTGCAGACCGTCGAGCGCTTCGAGGCCGACGTGAAAGTCACGCGCTCCGGAGAGACGGTGGGCGGCGACTCGATCATGGGCCTGATGATGCTGGCCGCCGGGCCCGGCACCTCGATCACCGTCGAAGCGACGGGCCGCGACGCCGCCGACGTCATCGACGCCATCAGCACCTTGGTCGGCGACCGTTTCGGCGAAGAGGACTGAACGCCCCCGCGGAAGCCTCTGCAGGGCCGCTTATCATTGGGCGCCTTCCCACAAAATCGGCTAGCCTCGGAGACACCTCTGGGGAGCTTATCGCCATGACCACGCCCACACCCTCGACCGCCGATACCATCGCCAGACAGGTTGCCGGCGCCGCCCAGCCCTCCGTCGCCCGGCAGACCGCCACCATTCGCTATGTGGACCGGCCCGAATGCGAGGAGACCTTCGCCGACACCATCAACAACGTCTTCTTCGACGGCCAGACCCTGCGCATCGAATTCGGCGTGACCCGGCTGGACGAGGTGAAAAAG
>JAEWCJ010000396.1 GCA_023390695.1 Pseudomonadota bacterium
ATGCTTCATCCACATCAAGAGCCGCGACAGGAGCGAAGGCGAGAAGCTTGCCGCACGGCTGAAGCGCCTGGCGCCGGAAGAACGCGTTTCGCTCGCCGTCTACGGCGCCAGCGAACCGGTCGAGGAAGTGAAACGGCAATTGCCCGACCTCTATGTCGGTGCGCGCGGCGCGCTGAAGGATTGCCTGCTCGGCTATATCGCGACCGGCTGGTTCGGACGCGTGCCGGAGGCCTGCCGCGGCCGCGTGATGCTGGTGCCGGCGAATGTCGCGCCCTGGCTGTGGGGCTGGCCGAACCGCTTCATGGCGCGGATGAAGGCGACGCAGACAGCGGTCTTCATCCTCGGCGATTACGACGGCGGCGACTTCAGCACCGGCATCGACAGCCCGGAAGACCTTGCAAGCTGCCGAAGGACTTCAGCGGCGGCATCTGGACCAACCGCATCGAGCGCATCGCCCCGGCACAGGCCGCACGCTGACTTGCCGCATGCTGCCGGCTGCATGCTGACCTGCCGCGTCAGCTTTTCTTCCTGCTCGCCTTGCGCAGCACCTCGAGTTCGGCGGCGCGGAAATCGGCCAGGCGCTGGTTGGTGACCTCTTCGGGGAAATCCAGCGCACCGAGCAGACGTCCCGCAAGCTGCAGGCTGATTTCGACATTTTCCGGAATCGCGCCCTTGCAGCCGAGACGCATCAGGCGTTCGGCATGCTGCGCGTCCTTGGCGTTGGCCACCACATGCGCCCGCGGATTCAGCCTGATCACTTCCTCGATCATGCGCTCGATCGCCTCGGCGCGCCCCAGCGTCACCACACAGGCGCGGGCGCGTTTGGCGCCGGCGCGCTCCAGCAATTCGGCGCGGCTGGCATCCCCGAAATAGATGGTGCGGCCGGCCTCGCGATGCTGGGTGACCAGGGCGCCGTGGGTGTCGAGCGCGACCCAGGGGACATTCTCGCTGTCGAGCACGCGCGCCACCATCTGTCCGACGCGGCCGAAGCCGCCGATGATGACGTGGTCGCGCAATTCGCCGACCTCCTCTTCCGGCGAGGGGATGTCGTGGTCGGACGATTCCAGACGGTCGCCCAGCCGGCGTGCAGCCATGGCGAGGAGCGGCGTCAGCATCATGCTCAGCCCCGCCACCGCGATCGCCGAGGTCGCGATCTCCGGCTGCAGCAATCCCTTGCCGCGCGCCAGCCCGATCACGATGAAGGCGAATTCGCCGGCCTGCGCGAGCAGCAGGGCGACCTCGGCGGCGACCGCATTCGCCACGCCGAACAGGCGCGCCGCCGCGTAGATGATGATCGCCTTCACGGCGATCAGCGACACCAGCGCCAGCAGGATCCAGCCGATATGCTCCCACACCACTTCCAGCTCGATCATCATGCCGACGGTGACGAAGAAGATGCCGAGCAGCAGGCCCTTGAAGGGATCGAGATCGACCTCGATCTGGTGGCGGTATTCGCTGTCGCTCAGCAAGAGGCCGGCGAGGAAGGCGCCGAGCGCGGTCGACAGGCCGGACATGCCGGTCGCCGCGGAAATGCCAACCACGATGACCAGCGAGATCGCCATGATCAGTTCGCGGCTGCCGGTGCGCGCCGCCGAGCGCATCAGCGGCGTGACCACGTATTTGCCGATCACCATGATCAGCACGACCGCGGCGAGCGCCTGGCCGAACGGCTTGATCAGGTGGATGAACGAATGGTCGCCGGCGCTGCGCGCTTCCAGAATGCCGATGGTGAACAGCACCGGCACCACCATCAGGTCCTGGAACAGCAGCACCGACAGCGACACCCGCCCGACCGGCGCCGCCGCGCGCCTTTGGTCGATCAGCAATTGCATCACGATCGCGGTCGAGGACAGCGCGAAGCACATGCCGAGGATGAGACCGGTGGGCGGCGGTAGCCCGCCCCAGCGGATCAGCGTGCCGATGGCGAGGATCGAGGCCACGACCTGGATCGCGCCGACGCCGAGCACGTAGCGGCGCAACTGCCAGAGCCGCTGCATCGACAATTCCATGCCGAGCAGGAACAGCAGGAACACGATGCCGAGATCGGCGAGCGGCTCCGCGCGCGCCGGATCGTCGAGGGTGATGTACTGGATCCAGGGAAAGCGCTCGACCAGAAGACCGAGGCCATAGGGGCCGAGCGCGAGGCCGACCAGGAGGAAGCCGAGCACGGTGCCGAGCCGCAACCGGTGCAGCAGCGGCACGACGATGCCGGCCGCAACCAGAAAAATCAGGATGCTCTTCAGCCCTTCGGCATGCAGCAATGGAATCTCTCCGGCGAACGCGGTGCGGTGGCCCGCTTACTTATCAGGCCGCCGGAAAGATTCGTCACCTGCAGGGGTGAAACAATTTGGCCGCAACGGCGTCAGCCGGCGAGCGCCCGCTCGATCGCCGCCAGCGCCGCATCCGCCTTGGCGCCGTCCGGTCCACCGGCCTGCGCCATGTCCGGCTTGCCGCCGCCGCCCTTGCCGCCCAGCACCTCGGACGCCTTGCGCACGAGATCGACAGCGGAGAAACGGGCGACGAGATCGGGCGTCACGCCGACCACGATGCTGCCCTTGCCGTCCTCGCTGGTCGCGACC
>JAEWCJ010000415.1 GCA_023390695.1 Pseudomonadota bacterium
ACGCAAGGCAGCGATCGCGTCCATCCCGGTGGCATTGTCGAGATGATAATCGACCAGCAAACCGCTGAGCGGGCCGTGCTCGCTTTCGAGCGCCGCATGCGCGGCTTTCAGATCGGCCGCTTTCAGAACCGAGCATCCCCAGCCGGTGAGCAGCGCTTCCATGCCGTCAAGAATCTGCGGTTCGTTGTCTATGCAGAGGACGGTCATGCCGGCCAGTTGTCCGGGATCGACACGAAGCGGCGGCTGTTCCGGCACGCTGGTCTGCACCGGTGCCGTCAGCGGCACCTCCACCGAGAAATGCGACCCTGCCGCCGCCTGCGAGGACAATTCGACCTTGTGGTCCAGCACGCGCGCAATGCGTTCCACGATCGAGAGGCCGAGACCAAGGCCGCGCGCAACCTTGGCGCCCTCGTCGAGCCGCTGGAACTCGCGGAAGATGATCCTGCGCTGGCTTTTCGGAATGCCGAGCCCGGTGTCGTAGACGTCGATGCGCAAACGCTCCTGCTGTCTGCGCACGCCGACCAATACGCGTCCCTTGGGCGTGTACTTGATCGCGTTCGAGATGAGATTCTGCAGCAGGCGGCGCAGCAGCCGCCGATCCGATTTCACGGTCAGCGAAGACGGAACAAAGGTCAGCCGCAGGCCCTTCTCGCGCGCCAGCGGCGCGAATTCGACTTCCAATTGCCGCAGCAGGTCGGCAATGCGGAACGACGAGAACTCCGGCTTCATCACGCCGGTATCGAGACGCGAAATGTCCAGCAGCGCTCCGAAAATCTCCTCCACGGCATCGAGCGAGGCGTCGATGTTGCCGACCAGGCGCGCCTCCTCGCCGCTGCCCTGCCGTTCGACCAGCGAGGTCACGTAAAGCCGCGCCGCATTGAGCGGCTGCAAAATGTCGTGGCTGGCGGCGGCAAGAAAGCGGGTCTTGGAGATGTTGGCCTCGTCGGCAGTCGCCTTGGCGCGGGCCAGCTCGGCATTGAGCAGGGTCAGCTCTGTGGTGCGTTCGCGCACGCGCTGTTCCAACGCTTCGGCGGCTTCGACGCTCGGCGTGATGTCGGTGAAGGTGGTGGCGATGCTGCCGTCGGGCATTTTGTTCGCGCGCACTTCCATGACCAGGCCGCGGTCGGGGAAACGCTCCTGGAACGGCTCGGCAGCCGCCGAGTAGCGCTTGAGCCGTTCCTGCACCAGTTCGGCGGGGTCGCCCTCGCCGAGCAGGCCGCGCGAGGCGTGATAATGCAAAATATCCTCGAGCCGCACGCCCATACCGATCATGTCGCGCGGGAGCCCGAGAATTTCGCCGAACTGCCGATTCCAGCAGATCAGCTGCAGATCCTTGTCGAACACCGCAATGCCTTCGCTCACGTGTTCGAGCGCGGTCTGCAGGATTTCGCGGTTGTAGTGGATCGCCGCATTGGCGTCGTCGAGCAGCTTCAGCGCGGCCTTGGTCGACACGGTGCGCTTGCGCAACAGCAGCGACAGCACGAGGCGCGACGATGCGGCGCCGATGGCGGAGGCCAGCAGATGCTCGGCGTGCCGCAACAACTGGAAATCGGCTTCGCTCGAGGGTTTGAGGCTGAGGCCCTGGGCACGCGCGAAATTCTCGAAGGACGTGCGGGTGCGGCCTTCGCCGATATAGCGGGAGACAGTGGCGATCACCTCCTCCACCGTCACCGTGGAGCGCCAAAGCCGGAAGCTCGGCACCGGCGCCAGGCCGCTGGGCACGAACAGATCGGCCTGCATGCGCTCGATCGCGGTCGGCGCGCGGCCAAGCGAAAAGCCGACATAGGCGAGGATATTGAGCGCGAGGCTCCAGAACACTCCATGCGCCAGCGGCGGCAGGTCGAGGCCGAACAGCGCCTGCGGCCGCAACATCGCGATGCCCCATGGCCCGTCGGTGAGCACGGACGCACTGAGAATGCCGCTGCCGGCCGCGCTCGGCAGCAGCAGCGTATAGGCCCAGGCGAGAAAGCCGATAGTCATGCCGGCAATGGCGCCGCGGGCGGTGGCGTGACGCCAGAACATGCCGCCGAAAAAGGCCGGCGCGAGCTGCGCCACCGCGGCGAAGGACAAAAGCCCGATGGCGGCGAGCTGCGCGTCGCCGACCGAGCGATAATACAGATACGCCATCAGCAGAATGGCGAAGATGGAAATACGGCGCACCGTGAGCAGCAGCGCGCCGACATCGGCCCGGCTGGTGATCAGCGCCGCGCGCTGCTGCAGCACGAACGGCACGATCAGATCGTTCGACACCATGATGGCGAGCGCGACGCATTCGACGATCACCATCGCGGTCGCCGCCGACAGGCCGCCGACGAAGGCCGCAACCGTGAAGAACGGCGAATTCGCCGACAGCGGCAAGGCCAGAACGTACATGTCGCCATCGACCCGCGCGTCCGACGGGAATGTCAGCAATCCGGCCAGCGCGATCGGGATCACGAACAGATTGATCAGCACAAGATAGATCGGAAACAGCCAGGAGGCGCGCTTCACCTCGGATTCGGCATGGTTTTCGACCACCGTGACGTGGAATTGCCGCGGCAGCAGGACGATCGCGAAGAACGACAGGACCGTCATCGCGACCACCGACGCAAAACTTGGCGCATGGCTGAACAGGGCGGCTGTCTGCGGCTCGGCCATCGCCCTGGCGAAGAGATCGGCGGCGCCGTCAAACATCCACCAGGTGACGAAGATGCCGACGGCGAGGAAGGCCGCGAGCTTGACGATCGACTCGGTTGCGATCGCCAGCATCAGGCCGTCCTGGTGTTCGGTGGCGTCGATATGGCGGGTGCCGAACAGGATCGCGAAGACCGCCATCAGCAGCGCCACGATCAGCGACACGTCGCCGATCACCGGCGTCGCCGGCTCGGCATTCGCGCTGATATGCGCGAGGATGGTGCCGACCGACGACGACACCGCCTTCAATTGCAGCGCGATATAGGGAATGGTGCCGACAATGGCGATCAGCGCCACCGTCGCCGCCACCGCCTGCTGCTTGCCGTAACGCGCCGCGATGAAGTCCGCGATGGACGTGATGTTCTGCGACTTGGCGAGCCGCACGATGCGCAGGATCAGCGGCCAGAACAGGCCGATCATCAGGATCGGACCGACATAGATGGTTAGGAAGTCGAAGCCGGACCGCGAGGCCAATCCCACCGATCCGAAGAAGGTCCAGGAGGTGCAGTAGATCGCCAGGCAAAGCGGATAGATCAGCAGCCGCGAGCGGCCGCTGCGGCCGAGCAGACGCACGCGGTCGCCGTAACTGGCCACCACGAACAGTAACCCAATATAGCCAAGCGCGATCGCGATAACGACCCAGGCTTGCAGCATGGCGGCTCCTGCGCGGCCTTCCTCAGGGGCATATTACCTATGATCCCGAGGCCGTCCTATAGGGAGCCGCATTGTCCGCCCTGAAGGGCTGACGTATCGTAGGATTTCTATCTGCAGCCAAAAGCGAGGGGCCGATGTCGATATTACAGGAGTTCAAGGAATTTGCGGTGAAGGGCAACGTGGTAGACCTCGCCATCGGCGTGATCATCGGCGCCGCCTTCGGAAAAATCGTGGAATCGCTGGTCGGCGACATCATCATGCCGGTCATCGGCGCGGTCACCGGCGGCCTGGATTTCTCCAATTATTATGTTCCCCTGTCGAGCGCAGTGACCGCGGACTCGCTGGTGGAAGCCAAGAAGCAGGGCGCCGTCTTCGCCTGGGGCAACTTCCTGACCGTCGCCATCAATTTCGCGATCATCGCCGCCGCGCTGTTCTTCGTCGTCAAGGGCATCAACCGGCTCAAGCGCCAGCAGGCCGCCCAGCCGGCAGAACCCGCGGCCCCGCCGAAGCAGGAAGTGCTGCTGACGGAAATCCGCGACCTGCTCGCGAAGAAATAACGATTGCAACAATGATCCCGTCATGGCCGGGCTCGTCCCGGCCATCCACGTCTTGCGCCTTGCTTGTCTAAAGACGTGGATGCCCGGCATAAAGCCGGGCTTGACCAAGCAATCCAACAGCAAGTGTCAACCTCTCCCTTCTGGGAGAGAGCCCTGGCGGCGAATTACGCCGCCGCCTTGCGCGTGGCGGGCGGGAAGCGGCGATAGAAACTCTCGCCTTTCTCGGCCATCTCGACCAGCAGCTTGTTCGGCGCGAAGCGCTCGCCGTGTTTTGCCTCCAGCGCGCGGCACAGCGCGACAAACGTCTTCACGCCCATCATGTCGATATAAGAGAGCGTGCCGCCGGTGAACGGCGCAAAGCCGAAGCCGAGGATCGAGCCGACATCGGCCTCGCGCACATCGGTGAGCACGCCTTCCTCGAAGCAGCGCGCGGTCTCCAGCGCCTGGATGACCAGGAACCGTTGCTTGATCTCGCCGACGTCGACGCCGTCGGGATCGAGTCGCTGCGGCTGCAGATCGGCAAGGCCCGGCCAGAGTTTTTTCTGTCCCTTCTCGGGATAATCGTAAAAGCCCTTGCCGTTCTTGCGGCCCAGGCGGCCATGCTTTTCCACCATGTCGGAGAGAAGCGTCTTCTGCCGCGCGTCGATGGCGGCCGCGCCGAGATCGGCCTCCGTCGCCTTCAATATCTTCCAGGCGAGATCGACCGCGACCTCGTCGTTGAGCGACAGCGGCCCGACCGGCATGCCGGCCATGCGGCCGACATTCTCGATCATCGCCGGCGGCACGCCCTCGGTCAGCATCAGATGGCCTTCGCGGATATAGGTGCTCACCACGCGCGACGTGTAGAAGCCGCGCGAGTCATTCACGACTATCGGCGTTTTCTTGATCGCGCGCACGAAATCGAGCGCGGTGGCGAGCGCGGCATCGTCGGTCTTCTCGCCCATGATGATCTCGACCAGCATCATCTTCTCGACCGGCGAGAAGAAATGGATGCCGATGAATTTCGCCGGGTCCTTCGCGTTCTCCGCGAGCGAGGTGATCGGCAGCGTCGAGGTGTTGGAACCGAACACGGCATCCGGCAGCACGGCCTGCGCCTTCGCGATCGTCTCCGCCTTCACCTTGCGGTCCTCGAACACCGCTTCGATGATGAGGTCGCAGCCCTTCAGCGTCTCGTAATCGGCGGTCGGCGTGATGCGCGCCAGCAGCGCGTCGCGGTCGGCGCTGGTGGCGGGGCCCTTGTTCACCTGGTCGGTCATCAGGCCCTGCGAATGCGCCTTGCCCTTGTCGGCGGCGGCCTGGTCGCGGTCGATCAGCACGACATCGAGGCCCGCCAGGGCGCTCACATAGGCGATGCCCGCGCCCATGAAACCGGCGCCGATGATGCCGATCTTCTGCAGCTTGCGCTGCGGCACGTCGGCCGGGCGCCGCGCGCCCTTGTTGAGATCCTGCATCGAGACGAACAGCGTGCGGATCATCGCCGCCGCTTCCTGCGAGCGCAGGATCTTCGCGAAGTGGCGCGATTCCACTTGCAGCGCGAGGTCCATCGGCAGTTGCAGCCCCTCGAACACCGTCTGCAGGATCGCGCGCGCCGCCGGATAATTGTCATAGGTCTCGCGGCGGTAGATCGCGTTCGCAGCCGGGAACACCATCATCCCGGCTTTCGAGAACACAAGCCCGCCGGGATTCTTGAAACCCTTCACGTCCCACGGCGCTTCCGCCTTGCCGCCGGCCTTGATCCAGTCCTTCGCCGCCGTCACCAGATCGGCCTGCGGCACCACGTTGTCGATCAGCTTCATCGCCTTCGCGCGATTGAGCCGGAGCTGGTCGCCCTTGAGCAGCAATTGCAGTGCATCCGCCGGCTGCAGCATACGCGCGATGCGCTGCGTGCCACCCGCTCCGGGGAACAGGCCGATCTTGATTTCCGGCAGTCCGACGCGGGTCTTCGGATTGTCGGCGGCGACGCGATGATGGCAGGCGAGCGCCAGTTCGAAGCCGCCGCCCAAAGCTGTGCCGTTGATCGCGGCGACGAACGGCTTGCCGCAGGTCTCGATGCGGCGATAAAGCTGCGAGAGCTTGCGGCTGCCGTCGAACAGCGCCTTCGCCGCCGGCTCCTCGCCTTGCGTCTTCGCGAGGTCGGCAAAATTGCGGGTGAGCTGCTCCAGCAGCGTGAGATCGGCGCCGGCGCAGAACGTGTCCTTGCCAGAGGTGATGACCGCGCCCTTGACCGCGCTGTCCGCGGCAAGTTTCTCGACAATCGCGCCCAGTCCCTCGATCACCGCGAGGTCGATCACATTCATTGAGCGGTCCGGCATGTCCCAGGTGATCAGCGCGATGCCGTCGCCGTCGATGTCGAGCTTGAAATTCTGGTCGGTCATAAGGGATTTCCTCCAGCCTCTGTCGTCATCCTGAGGTGGCCGCGCAAAGCGCGGCCCTCGAAGGATGACATGGCACTGATTCGACCGTCATCCTTCGAGGCTCGCCCGCAGCCAAGGTTACGCTGGCTGCGTAAACTTGCCAGCGATGCTCGCACCTCAGGATGACGGATCACACTCACACCCGCTCGATGATCGTCGCCGTGCCCATGCCGGCGCCAATGCATAATGTAATGAGCGCCGTATTCAGATTGCGCCGCTCCAGCTCATCGAGCGCGATGCCGAGGATCATCGCGCCCGTGGCTCCGAGCGGATGCCCCATCGCGATCGCGCCGCCATTGACGTTGACCTTCGTCATGTCGAGATCCATCGCCTGCAGATAACGCAGCACCACCGACGCGAAGGCCTCGTTGATCTCGAAGAGATCGATATCGGCGGTCGTCATGCCGGCGCGCTTCAGCGCCTTCTGACTTACCGGCGCGGGGCCGGTCAGCATGATGCCGGGCTCCGAACCGATATTGGCGAAGGCGCGAATGCGCGCGCGCGGCTTCAGCCCGGTCTTCTTCCCCGCTTCCGCATTGCCGATCAGCACCGCCGCCGCGCCATCGACGATCCCCGACGAATTGCCGGGATGATGCACATGACTGATCTCTTCGATTTCCGGATAGCGCTGCACCGCCACCGCGTCGAAACCCGCCATCTGCCCCATCTCGACAAAGGACGGCTTGAGCTGCGCCAGCGTCTGCATCGTCGTCTCCGGCCGCATATGCTCGTCTTTTTTCAGCAGCGTGATTGCGTTGACGTCCCTAATCGGCAGCACCGACTTGTCGAAGCGCTTGACGGCCCAGGCCGCCGCCGCGCGCTTCTGGCTTTCCACCGCATAGGCATCGCAATCGTCGCGCGTGAAGCCGTATTTCGTGGCGATCAGATCAGCGGAGACCCCCTGCGGCATGAAATAGGACGGCAGCGCGATCATCGGGTCGACCGGCCAGGCGCCGCCGGAGGCGCCGATGCCGACGCGGCTCATCGATTCGACGCCGCCGCCGACGGTCATGTCGCTCTGGCCCGACATGACGCGCGCCGCCGCGAAATTCACCGCATCGAGTCCCGAGGCGCAGAAGCGGTTGATCTGCACGCCGGGCACGCCGTCGCCATAGCCGGCGCACAGCGCCGACACCCGCGCGATATCGCCGCCCGCCTCACCCACCGGATCGACGCAGCCAAGCACCACATCGTCCACCAGTTCGGGATCGAGCGTGTTGCGTTCGCGCAGGCCGGCCAGCACCTGGGTCGCCAGATTGAGCGTGGTCACTTCGTGGAGGGAGCCGTCCGCCTTGCCGCGTCCGCGCGGCGAGCGGACATGGTCGTAAATAAAGGCATCCGTCATCTGGTCCTCCGCTCTCGTCAACGTCGCCTGTGGCCGCTTGGCCAAGACGACACCTGATTCGCGACACTCGTGCCTACATTAGTAGAGCAACATAGTTATTATTATTGAGTCCGCCATTTGCAGACGATCTCGTCACTTTGGCACTTTTACGATGGCGGCCGGACCTTCCCGCGCTATATAGCGCCGCAATGGCTCCTCCTCCCCTGATCCAGCTGCGCGACATCGCGCTGACCTTTGGCGGCACGCCCCTCCTCGAAAGCGCCGAATTGTCGGTTTCGGCGGGCGAGCGCGTGTGCCTGGTCGGCCGCAATGGCTCCGGCAAGTCCACCCTCCTGAAGATCGCAGCCGGGCTGATCGAGCCGGACCGCGGCAGCGTGTTCGTGCAGCCGGGCGCCACCGTGCGCTATCTGCCGCAGGAGCCGGATTTCTCCGGCTACGCCACGACATTATCCTATGTGCAGGCGGGGCTGGCGCCGGGCGACGATTCCTACCAGGCGCAATATCTGCTGGAGCGGCTCGGCCTGTCCGGGCAGGAAGACCCCGCGCACCTGTCCGGCGGCGAGGCCCGCCGCGCCGCGATCGCCCGTGTGCTGGCGCCCTCGCCCGACATCCTGCTGCTCGACGAGCCGACTAACCATCTCGATCTCACCACCATCGAGTGGCTGGAAAGCGAATTGAAAGACCGCCGCTCCGCGCTGGTGCTGATCAGCCACGACCGGCGTTTCCTCGACACGCTGTCGCGCGTCACCGTCTGGCTCGACCGCGGCCGCACGCGGCGGCTGGAGATCGGCTTCGACAAGTTCGAGGCGCGGCGCGATGAAATCCTCGCCGAGGAAGAGCTCGAACAGCACAAACTCGACCGCAAGATCGTGGCGGAAGAACACTGGGTGCGCTACGGCGTCACCGCGCGCAGAAAGCGCAACGTGCGCCGCATGGCCGATCTGCAGGCGTTGCGGCAGCAGCGGCGCGATTATCGCGGCGCCGCCGGCAAAGCGTCGATCGCCGCGGCGGAAGCGGAGAAATCCGGCACTCTGGTGATCGAGGCGAACGATATTTCCAAGACCTATGGCGACCGCGCCATCGTCAAGGACTTCTCCACCCGCATCTATCGCGGCGACCGCATCGGCATTGTCGGGCCGAACGGCAGCGGCAAGACCACGTTGCTGTCGATGCTGATCGGCGCGCTGGCGCCGGATTCCGGCACGATCAGGCTCGGCGCCAATCTGCAGATGGCCGCGCTCGACCAGAGCCGCGACAGCCTCGATCCCGACTGGACGCTGAAAGAGGCGCTCACCTCCGGCCAGGGCGACACCGTCACCGTCGGCGGGCAGACCAAACATGTCGTCGGCTACATGAAGGACTTCCTGTTCTCGCCGGAGCAGATCGGCACCGCGTTGCGCGCGCTCTCGGGCGGTGAACGCGGCCGCGTGATGCTGGCGCGGGCATTGGCCAAGCCCTCGAATCTGCTGGTGCTCGACGAGCCGACCAACGATCTCGATCTCGAAACCCTCGACGTGCTGGAGGAAACGCTGGGCGACTATGCCGGCACCGTCATCCTGATCAGCCACGACCGCGATTTCCTCGACCGCGTGGTCAATGCCGTGATCGTTCCCGAAGGCGACGGCAAGTGGAACGAATATGCCGGCGGCTATTCCGACATGCTGGCACAGCGCGGCCAGGACATCGCGATCGACAGGACCGGCGCGAAGAACGGCTCGGCGAAAGCGGCAAAGGAACCGCGTGCCGCACCCGCGCAGGCCGGCGCCAAGCCGAAGCGCAAACTCTCCTTCAACGAAAAATACGCGCTGGAGAATCTGCCGAAGCAGATGGCCGAACTCGAAGCCGGCATTAAGTCGCTGCAAGGCAAGCTCGACGACCCGACGCTCTATACCCGCGACCGCAAAGCCTTCGACGATATCTCAACCGCGCTCGCCAAGGCGCAGGCCGAGCTGCATGCGGCGGAAGAAAAATGGCTGGAGCTGGAAATGCTGCGCGAGGAGATCGAGGGCGCCTGATAGTCCCCATCTTTTGGATAGCCTGCCCCGTCGAAAATCCGCATTCCCGCCACACTGCCCGCCCATCGTCCGCGCGCCCTGATTCCCTCACGGGCGATTTCCCGAAAGAATGCGAGACGAAATGCCAGCGTTCCCCGCCTCCGCCGCTCTCAACCGGCGCTCTTTTTTGTCTGCCGGCACGGCCGCCCTTGCCGCTCTTGCCACCGGCGCGGCTGCGAACGATGACGTGGAACGTCCCGACCTCGACGATGTGTTCAAGGCGCAGCGCGTCACCGGCGCCTTCGCGCTTTTCGAGGCAAAGTCCGGACGCCTCACGCTGGTGAATGCCGAGCGCGCCCGCCGCCGCTATGTGCCGGCTTCCACCTTCAAGATCGCCAACAGCATCATCGCGCTGGAAACGCGCGTGATCCGCGACGAGAACGAAGTCATCCCCTATGGCGGCAAGCCGCAGCCCTTTCCGGCCTGGGAAAAGGACATGTCGATGCGCGAGGCGATCACCGCCTCCAGCGTGCCGATCTATCAGGAGCTCGCGCGCCGCATCGGCTTCGACAATTACCGGCGATGGCTGACGAGGCTCGATTACGGCAACTACGCCATCGGCACCAATGTGGAGACCTTCTGGCTCGACGGCCCGCTGGAAATCAGCGCGGTGGAGCAGGCGAAATTCGCGGTGCGGCTGGCGCAGCAGAAACTGCCGGCATCGCCGCGCACGCAGGGCATCGTGCGCGACATCCTGCGGCTCGAGGAGAAAAACGGCCGCACGCTTTACGGCAAGACCGGCTGGCGCTTTTCCAGCAAGCCGCAGCTCGGCTGGTGGACCGGCTGGGTCGAGCACGACGATGCCGTGAGCGGCTTTGCGATCAATATGGACCTGACCTCGGCGCCGGATGCCGCCAAGCGCGTCGCCGTCGGCAAGATCCTGCTGGAACGGCTGAATATCTATTGAGCGATGGCCTGATCGGTCTTCGTCGATCGCTGTTTGCTGCGCTGCGAAACGCCCCTCACAAAGCCGCGACCGGAATTCTCATGCGCCGCGGGTGTTCATAAGATGTCGCTCCGGGCGCCGCCCGGTCTTGAAGGAAACACAAGGGACGTTTCCATGACTATGCATACAACACGGTCTTCGCACGAGGCGCTGTCCTATACCGACAGTGTCGCCGCCAGTTCGAACGACGCGTTGGTGTTGATCGGACGCGTTCTTCTCGGCTGGATTTTCGTCACCGCCGGCTGGGGCAAGCTCATGGGCATGGCGGGCTTCGCCACGTATCTCACCGGGCTGAACGTGCCGGCCGCCGGCCTTTTGTCCGTCGTCGTTCCGCCGGTGGAATTCCTGATCGGTGTGGCGCTCATACTCGGCATCGCGACCCGCTATGCCGCCATCGTCTGCTTTCTGTTTGTGTTCTTCGCAACACTGATCGCGCATCGCTATTGGGAATTTTCCGGCGCGCAGCTGGCCGCGCAACAGACCAATTTCCTGAAGAACCTGTCGATCATGGGCGGCGCGTTGTTGCTGTTCGTCGTCGGGCCGGGCCGCTTCTCGCTCGACCATTGGCTGGCAGGACGCAGATAGGATTCATAAGAACTGCGGCGGCGGCGTAGCGCTGCTTACAGCAGCGACTGCGTCGTCAAGGCCAGCACGATGTAACGCCCGGTCTTCGCCACCGCCACCAGCAGCAGAAAGCTCCAGAGCGGCTCCCGCAATACGCCGGCCACCATCGTCAGCGGATCGCCGACGATCGGCACCCAGCTCGCCAGCAACGACCAGCGGCCATAGCGGCGGTACCATGTCTCGGCGCGCGCAAGCGCATCGGGCCGCACCGGAAACCAGGGCCGCTCGCGAAACCGTTCCACCGCCCGGCCCAGCGCCCAATTGACCAGCGAGCCGGTCACATTGCCGGCGCTCGCCACCGCCACCAGCGCGACCGGCGCGTAATTGCCGCTGGCCAACAGGCCCGCCAGGGCCAGTTCGGATTGCGCCGGCAGCAGCGTCGCCGCAACGAAGGCGACTAAAAACAGACCGGAATAGACCGCAAGCTCGCTCATGCTGACGGCGCCTGCGCGGTCTGTGTGAACCACGTCACCGCGCCCTTGCCGGCGGCGGCTCCGGTCGCAAAGCATGCCTGCAGCAGATAGCCGCCGGTCGGCGCCTCCCAATCCAGCATCTCGCCGGCGGCGAACACGCCCGGTTTCCTGCGCAACATGAAATGCGCGTCGATCTCGTCGAAGGCGATACCGCCCGCCGTGGAGATTGCGCGCGCGAGCGGCGCCGTGCCGGTCAGCCGCACCGGCACGGCCTTCAGCATCTGCGCCATGGCAGCCGGCGTAAGCTCCCCCAGCTTGCCGCTGGCGATCTCCTGCGCCAGCCCGATCGCCGGCGGCGACAGATGCACGGCCTTGCGCAGAAATGTGGACAGCGATTGCTTGCCGCGCGGCAGCGCGAGCTTCTTCGTCAATTCATCAAGCGGCACGTCCGGCAGCAGATCGATCGTCAGCATGGCGTGGCCCTGCGTTTCGATCGCCGCGCGCAATGCCGCCGACACGGCATAGACGCCGCCGCCTTCCAGGCCGTAGTCCGCAATCATCGCCTCGCCGCGCAGCGTTGTTTCCCCCGCCGACAGCGCGATGCGCTTGAGCGGCTGACCGGCGAAGCGTTCGCGAAACGTCTCCGACCAGTCGGCGAGAAATCCGCTATTCGCCGGACGCAGCCGCGCCACCGCGATCCCCTCGCGCGCAAGGATGTCGGCGAAGCCGCCATCCGCGCCGAGTTTCGGCCAGCTCGCGCCGCCCAAAGCCAGCACGGTGACATCGGCAGCGACAATGATCTCGTCACCATGCGCATCGGCAAATCGCAGACGCCCCTGTGCGTCCCAGCCGGTCCAGCAATGCCGCAACGCCACCCGCACGCCCTTGCCGTCGAGCCGGCGCAGCCAGGCGCGCAGCAGCGGCGAAGCCTTCATGCTTTGCGGAAACACCCGGCCGCTCGAGCCGACAAAGGTCGGCTGGCCGAGCCCTTCGCTCCAGGCGCGCAGATCGTCAGGCGAAAACGCCGCGATCGCGTCGCGCAGCCGGTCGGCCGCCGCGCCATAGCGGGCAAGGAAACGCGCGCGCTCATCGGTATGGGTCAGATTGAGTCCGCCACGGCCGGCCATCAGGAACTTGCGCCCGAGTGACGGCATGCGGTCATAAACCGTCACCGCCACGCCCGCGTCGGCGAGCGCTTCCGCCGCCATCAGCCCGGCCGGCCCGCCGCCGATCACGGCGGCTGTCCGCATATTGGATCAGATCGTCACGTCCGTGATGTGCCAGTTTCAGCGCCCGCCTGCCAGCAATAACAAGCGCGCTATCCCGCCCCGGCCCGGATGACGATTCACACGTCCCGCGATACACACATGGCATGGACGTCTTGCCGACCGGAGCCGCCACGCGTCTGCCTCTCATCGACCTCTTGCGCGGTTCGGCGCTGGCGGCGATGGCCGCCTACCATTTCTCCTGGGATCTGGAATTCTTCGGCCTTGCCGAACTCGGCGTCACCGAGCACCCGCTCTGGATCGCCTTCGCCCGCGCGATCGCGGCGAGCTTTCTGGCGCTGGTCGGCGTCGGCCTGGTG
>JAEWCJ010000044.1 GCA_023390695.1 Pseudomonadota bacterium
GCTCCGTATGGACCGTCAGGGCGCGCTCGGAGAGCGACCACGCACCAGCCCGATCACAGCCGAGATCACAAACAAGACGATTGCAACGAAGAATACGATCTTCGCAATGTCGACCGCGAAGGCTGCGATGCCGCCAAAGCCCAGAACAGCCGCGATCAGAGCGACGATAAGAAACGTCAATGCCCAGCCGAACATGGCGCTCTCCTTTCTTGCGTTTCTGAGTGGAAAAAACGGCCGTGGAAGGCATTTGTTCCGGCGCCGCGGAACACCATCGGGTACTCAAAGTTAGTGGGTCACGGCTCCCTTCTATAACAGGAGCTCCTTCCATGCCGCATAAGCACGTCAAAACACTGAAATCCTCACATGCAGCAATGACGCAAAACTGGTTCGGCTCGCTCGCCGTCGCCGTCTCCCATCTCGCCGGCAAGCCGATAGCGTTTCTCATCGCTGCGCTGATCGTGATCGTTTGGGGGCTGAGCGGTCCGCTGTTTCACTACAGCGACACCTGGCAGCTCGTGATCAACACCTCGACCACTATTGTCACTTTCCTCATGGTGTTCCTGATTCAGAACACACAGAACCGGGACACCATGGCCTTGCAGACGAAATTGGCTGAACTGATTATCGCCGTCCGCGGCGCCAAGAACGAGATCGCGATTGCCGAAGACCTGTCCGACGAGGACCTCGAACGGCTGCACGAGGAATACAAGAAGTGCGCAGAAGAGGCGCTGGGTTCACTCACACAGCGCCGCATGGCCAAGCAGGCATCGCATTAGATGCAGCCAAGCAGACATAGCATTAGACGCAGTTCGCCGCGACGAATTTACCACCATCTGGGGATGAATTCATGCGATGGCACTCTAGGCGTAGCGGCGGCACGCCGTAAAAGAGCTGGAGGATTCATGCAGAAATTGCTGTTCGTGGGTATTGCGGCATTGGCCTTGGCGGGCTGTCAGACCGTGCAGGAGCGAAATGCGGCAACCGGCGCCCTGATCGGCGGCACCACCGGCGCCGTGATAGGCGGCGTGGCAGGCGGTTCGGCTGGTGCGGCGGTCGCTGGTGGCGTGATCGGTGCGGCGGCCGGCGGCCTTATCGGCGCAGCCACGGCACCAGCTGAGCCATGCTATGTGCGCACCCGCTCGGGCAAATTGCGCCGGGTGTCGTGCTGACGCCGCTTCAAGCGTGAAAACAAAGAGGCCCACACGGGCCTCTTCTCATTTCTGGCAGACCGGACAGAAAAATGTCGAGCGGCCCGACTGAACGACCCGCCGAATCGTTCCTTTGCAGCCCCGCGTCGGACATGGCGCCCCCTCGCGGTCATAGACCCGGAACGAATGCTGGAAATAGCCGAGTTCGCCGTCGGTCTGACGGTGATCGCGCAGCGAAGAACCGCCGGCCTTGATCGCGTCTGCGAGCACATCCCGGATGGCCTGTGTCAGATGTTCGGCGCGTGCATTCGGCTCGCCGTTTCTGGCGGATAGCGTCGATGCCTTGCGCGCCGGCGACAGATGCGCGCGATGCAGCGCCTCGCAGACATATATGTTGCCCAGACCGGCAACGATGCGCTGATCGCTCAACGCCGCCTTCAGGTTTATCTTCCTGCCTCTGCACGCTTGCGCCAGCATCGCAGCGCTGAACTCGTTTCCGAGCGGCTCCGGCCCCAGCGACCGCAGCAGAGGCTCTTCATCGATCCTCGCACGCGGGAAAATCTTCATGCAGCCGAAGCGGCGAGGATCATTGAAGGTGGCAATGCCGCCATTCGACATGTGGAAGACGATGTGGTCATGCGCGGCGAGTCTGGAGCGCTCGTGATGAAAATTACCCGGCGCGGCCTCGTCGCCCGCCTTCGAGACCCGGAACGACCCCGACATGCCGAGATGCATCAGCAGCACCTCGCCCGAGGAGAGATCGGCCAGAAGGTATTTGGCGCGGCGGCCGAGCCCGATGACCGTCTGCCCCTCGAGCCGGGCGACAAAATCCTTCGGCAAGGGCCAGCGCAGATCGCCGCGCCGCGCTTCGACCTTCACAAATCGGGCCCCCTCCAAGACCGGCACCAGGCCGCGACGGACGGTTTCGACCTCAGGCAATTCGGGCATGAAAGCGATGTTCACCTTGTCTAAGCGGACAGCAGAGAGCTAATAGCGCCCTCCGGCTGATCGCGCTATGGTCCCGCCGAACCAGGATTATTCATGCCAAAAACCGACCCCGAGACCCATTTCGGCTTCCGCCAGGTGCCGCTGGCGGAAAAGCAGGCGCTGGTGGACGACGTATTCCATAGCGTCGCGCGCCGCTATGACCTGATGAACGACCTGATGTCGGGCGGGCTGCATCGCGCCTGGAAAAACGACCTGGTCGTGGCGCTGAATCCGCCGAAAGGCGATCGGGATTTCCACCTGCTCGACGTGGCGGGCGGAACCGGCGACATCGCCTTCCGGGTGATCGAGGCCGGCGGCGCGGGCACCCGGGCCACCATTCTCGATATCAACGGCAACATGCTGGCGGTCGGCCGCGAGCGCGCCGAAAAGCGCGGTCTCGCACACGCGCTCACCTTCATAGAGGGCAATGCCGAGACGCTGCCCCTGCCCGACAAATCCTTCGATGCCTATACGATCGCTTTCGGCATTCGTAACGTGCCGCGCATCGATGCGGCATTGGCGGAGGCGTACCGCGTCCTGCGGCCGGGCGGGCATTTCCTGTGCCTGGAATTCTCGTCCGTCGATATACCCGGCCTCGACAAGATCTATGACATGTATTCCTTCAAGATGATCCCGGCGGTCGGGCGCGCCGTCACCGGCGACGCCGACGCTTATCGCTATCTGGTGGAATCGATCCGCAAATTTCCCAAGCCCGAAGCCTTTTCGGCGATGATCCGCACGGCAGGTTTCGCGCGCGTGTCGTACCGCAAGATGACCGGCGGTGTGGTTGCCCTGCATTCCGGCTGGCGGCTGTGAGAGATTTTATTCGAACGTATTGCGTCATACCGTGATTTCGCCCCTCACCCACCTCATGCGTCTGGCGCGCGCGAATTATGTGTTCGCACGCGAAGGCGTTTTCGGTCAGGTCGATCCGGCGCCACTGCCGCTGCCGGCCCAGGCCTGCCTGCGCATAGCGCGGCTGATCGAACGCCCCACCAGTGAAAGCCATGCGGGACGGCTGTCAAAGGCGCTGACGCGGCTTGGGCCGACTTACGTCAAGTTGGGACAGTTCCTTGCCACGCGGCCCGATATCGTCGGAGTTGCGCTGGCACACGATCTCGAAAGCCTGCAGGACCGGATGCCGCCGTTCCCGCAGGCACAGGCCGAGGCCGTGATCGAGCGGGCATTCGGGAAGAAGCTGCAAGAGGTATTCGTCAGCTTCGGGCCTGCAGTCGCGGCGGCGTCGATCGCACAGGTTCACCGCGCCGAGGTAATGACTCCGGACGGCCCCAAACCCGTGGCGGTGAAAATCCTGCGCCCGGGCGTCGAACGCCGATTCAAGTCGGACCAGGATGTTTTCGCCTTTGCCGCGCGCAATGCCGAGGCCTGGTCTACGGAAGCGCGCCGGCTGCGTCTGATCGAGACGGCGGAGACCCTGCGCCGGTCCGTCGTCCTCGAAATGGACTTCCGGCTGGAAGCCGCCGCCTTGTCGGAAATGGCCGAAAATACCAAGGCGGACGCCGACTTCCGGGTGCCGGCCGTTGACTGGGAGCGCACCGCCAAGGATGTGCTGACGCTGGAATGGATCGACGGCACGCCGCTCAACGATCGCGAAGCGTTGCGCGCCAAGGGCTTCGACCTTCCGCATCTCGGCCGCAAGGTGATCCAGAGCTTCCTGCGGCATGCATTGCGCGACGGCTTCTTTCACGCCGACATGCATCCGGGCAATCTCTTCGCTGATGATGAGGGCCGCATTGTCGCGGTCGATTTCGGCATCATGGGGCGGCTCGGACCGAAAGAACGCCGCTTCCTTGCTGAAATTCTCTACGGCTTCATCACCCGCAATTATCTGCGCACCGCCGAGGTGCATTTCGAGGCCGGCTATGTGCCGCCGCATCATTCGGTGGAGAGTTTCGCGCAGGCGATCCGCGCCATCGGCGAGCCGATCCACAACCGCACGGCGGAAGAAATCTCGATGGCGCGGCTGTTGATGCTGCTCTTCGAAGTCACAGCCCTGTTCGACATGCGCACGCGTCCGGAATTGCTGCTCTTGCAGAAGACCATGGTGGTGGTCGAAGGCGTCGCCCGTACACTCGACCCCAAACTCGACATGTGGACGACGGCGGAGCCGGTCGTGCGCGAATGGATCGAGCGGCATCTCGGCCCGGCCGGACGCGTCGAGGACGTGGCCGGCAGCGCGGTGCAGACCGGAAAATTGCTGCTCGGCATGCCGGGGCTTCTGACCCGCGGTGCCGCCGTCATGGAACATCTCGACGCCGTGACCCGCAACGGTCTGGTGCTGGCACCGGAGACGGTCGCCGCCATCGGCCGCGCCGAAGCACGGCGCAACCGCTGGACCAGCATTGCGCTATGGGCGATCGCGGCACTTCTTGCGTATATCGTCTATCTGATCCGGTAACGACCGGGCATTAACCATCGCTGCCGCCCGCAGTAGACTACAGATGGCCGAAAGCCAAAAGATGCGGCTTGGCCAGGATATGATGCAGATGATGCTGAACAACAGGCGCATTCTTCTGATCATCGGCGGCGGCATCGCCGCTTACAAATCGCTAGACTTGATCCGGCGCCTGCGCGAGCGCGGCGCGCGCGTGCGCTGTATCCTCACCAAGGCCGGCTGTGAGTTCGTCACCCCGCTGTCGGTCAGCGCCATCTGCGGCGAGCGCGCCTTCACCGACCTATTCGATACACAGACCGAATTCGATGTCGGCCATATCCGCATGGCGCGCGATGCCGATCTTGTCGTCGTGGCGCCTGCCACCGCGGACCTGATGGCCAAAATGGCCGGCGGGCATGCCGACGATCTCGCTTCGACCGTTCTGCTCGCCACCGACAGACCGGTTCTGCTGGCGCCTGCCATGAATCCTCGCATGTGGGACCATGCCGCCACGCAGCGCAATGTTGCGCAGCTTCTCGCCGATGGCACCCGCATGGCCGGCCCCAACGACGGCGAGATGGCGGAAAGCGGCGAACGCGGTGTCGGCCGCATGGCCGAACCGCTTGAGATCGTGGCCGCCATCGAAGGGCTTTTCGCCAAGCCGGGCAGCGGCAAATTGCTGGCGGGTCGCCGGCTGTTGATCACCTCCGGACCAACGCATGAGCCGATCGATCCGGTGCGCTACATCGCCAATCGTTCATCCGGCAAACAAGGTCATGCCATCGCGTCAGCCGCCGCACAGGCCGGTGCGGATGTGACGCTGGTGTCAGGGCCGGTGAATCTGCCGGACCCAATCGGCGCCCGGACCGTTCGCGTGAACACAGCCCACGATATGCTGGAAGCCGTCAAAAATGCTTTGCCGGCAGATGTTGCGATCTTCGCGGCCGCTGTTGCCGACTGGGGCATCGCCGCGCCGGGCGAGCAGAAGATCAAAAAGAGCAAGGACGGATTGCCGTCCCTGCAGTTGATCGAAAATCCCGACATCCTGGCAACCGTGGCACATTTGAAAGCCGGACGTCCGAAACTCGTGGTGGGCTTTGCCGCCGAGACCGAGAATGTCATCGAACACGCCAAGGCGAAGCTGCGGCGGAAGGGTTGCGACTGGATCGTCGCCAATGATGTATCGCCGCAAAGCGGTGTCATGGGCGGAGACCGCAACACGGTTCACCTGGTAACCGATAATGGGGTGGAGTCGTGGCCATCCCAATCCAAGGATGAAGTGGCGCGCGCGCTGATTGCCCGCGTCGCCGAGGCGCTGGGTGGAACAAATCCGTGAACAGAATCGAATTGCAGATAATGCGGCTGCCGCACGCCGCCGATCTGCCGCTGCCCGAATACCAGACCGAACATGCGGCGGGTCTTGATCTTGTGGCGGCGGTCCCGGCCAACAGCCCGGTCATCATCGAGCCGCGCGGCTATGCGATGATTCCTACCGGGCTATGCATTGCGCTGCCGCCGGGCACCGAGGGGCAAGTCCGCCCACGCTCCGGTCTCGCCGCCAAGCACGGCGTGACCGTATTGAACAGCCCTGGCACCATCGACGCCGACTACCGTGGCGAAATTAAAATTATTCTAATCAATCACGGCAGCGAGCCATTTACCGTCTCGCGTGGGATGCGCGTAGCCCAATTGATTGTTGCAAATTTCGTTTATGCACAGGTCAAAGCCGTCGTATCGCTAACAGAAACCACACGCGGAACGGGTGGCTTCGGTTCGACTGGCGAAAAAATCGAGTCTCATCGCAAGTAATAACTGGACAGCAGCGCGTAATTTATTACCGTTATGCCCCATAACGAACATTTCAGGGTGGGTAAATTGGAATGCCGCTGCTGTCTCGTAAAGGCATACTAGCCATCGCGGCAGTCATCGACGTTGCGCTTCACTCCCAGAATCGACCGGTCTCAGCCAAGGCGCTTGCCACGCGCCACGGCTTGCCGCCGCGTCATCTCGAGCCTGTTTTGCAGGCTCTTGTGCATGATGGAATCCTGCGGGGAGTGCGTGGTCCGCGTGGTGGCTACGAATTAGGACGCGAGCAAAAGAGCATCACCGCGGTCGACATCC
>JAEWCJ010000101.1 GCA_023390695.1 Pseudomonadota bacterium
GGCGTGGTGCATGACTATGTCGGCGGGCTCGCCGATCTCGAAGCCCGGCGCGTGCGGTTTATCGGCGACCCCGCACTCCGCATCGCCGAAGATTATCTGCGCATCCTGCGATTCTTCCGCTTTCACGCCGCCTATGGCGAAGGTCTGCCGGATGCGGAAGGCTTGCACGCCTGCATTGCCGCGCGGGCCGGGCTTGGCAGCCTGTCGCGTGAGCGGGTGCGAATGGAATTGTTCAAACTGCTCACGGCACCGCATGCCGTCCCGGCATTGGCTGTAATGTCGGAAGCGGGATTGCTGACGTCGCTGCTTGGCGGCGTCCCGCTTCTCGCTTCACTGAGCAACATGATGAAGGTGGAAAACGCAATCGGCCTCGACGCCGATCCCGTGCGCCGCCTCGGCGCCTTGGCTGTGATCCTCCTGGAAGACGCGGACCGCCTGACGCAACGATTGCGCCTCGCCAATGCCGAGCATGACCGCCTGGCCGCGATGAGCGACGGCTGGTGGCGGATTTCTGCGCAATCGTCGATGAGGCACATGCGCGCCCTGCTCTATCGGTTGCGTACCGAGTTCTTCATTGATCGTGTGCTGATGGCCTGGAGCCGCGCACCGGAAAGTCTGTCGGACACGCACTGGCAGGAAATCGCCGGCCTGCCACGGCATTGGACGCCGCCGGATTTTCCGATCAAGGCTGCGGACGTCATGGCGCGCGGCGTTGCGCGAGGTCCGTCGTTGGGACAGGTCCTGCGCGCGGCTGAAGAGGCATGGATTGCCGCCGACTTTCCAAGCGACAAGCAATCGCTGGACGCAATACTCGACGCCGCGCTCCCAGCTGCGGAATAGGAACAAAAAAAGCCCCGGCCGAAGCCGGGGCTTTCTCTTGCAGAGAACCGCAATCAGTAATTGGCAACAACCGGCGCCTTGCCGAAACCGCCGAAGCGGTAGTTGATGCCAGCCTTGATCAGGTGAACCTGCGTGTCGACGTCGACCGGCGCACCACCAAACGTGAAGGTGTCCTTGCCGAAGTCGAGATAGTTATACTCGAGCTTGGCGGACCATTGCGGCGCCAGCGCCCATTCGATACCGGTGCCAAGCGTCCAGCCGACGCGCGTGTCGCTCGCGGTGCCGAATCCGGCGAGTGAATATTCGGTATCGGCCCAAGCCGCACCGCCCTTCACGTACCAGAGCCAGGCATCCCACGCGTAACCGACGCGGCCGGTCAGCGTTGCATACCAGTTGTGATCCGAAGTGAACGCCGTCGGTCCGGCCAGCACGGTGGAACCGTTCGCACCGGTCCAAGACCAGTCGCCTTCGATACCGAAGACCCAGCGATCAGCTTGCCAGTTGTAACCGGCCTGCAGACCGCCGAGGAATCCGTCAGGATCGGGCGAACCTACGACTCCAAAGGCGACGTCGTTTGCTTCTTCGCTGCTCCAACCCCAGCCGAGATGTCCGCCGACATAGAAGCCGCTCCAGTTATACGCGGCGACAACGGCCGGCGGCGGAGCTTTTTGAATCGGGCGGGCGATATCGGCAGCAAGAGCTGACTGCGCGCCAAGGGCAAGGCCAGCGGCGGCCAGAAGAGAGAGTGTTACTTTACGCATATGTCCCCCATTAGTTCGGGTGTTAGGTTCGAGCAGAAGGATTTCCGCTTGTCGTCCCAGATGCCGTGCTAAGAACCAATTGGGGCGAAAGTTCCTCCAAAAACGTCACTGTCTTGCCTTATTGCACAATCGTTTCTGCTTGTTACAAACGCGCAACATCAAACGTTCTCGAATCCGATGCGCGACGGTGACCAAGTAGTGCAGCTGCACGAAACCGAAACGTTTTAGGCCAGTCCTCGATAAGCAGGTAACATCATCAGGCGCTGTTTAAATCCTGCCTGCCATATTTTGTTATTGGGCCTGTTCTTATTTGCTGTTGGCAAGTTTATGGCGGCATTTGTTCCCGATGATGTCCGGCGCCAGATGCTTGCACGGGAACTTTGCGTTCGCCGTTCAAGTTCCAGTTTGATCACCGCTGATCTCGGCGCGGATGGCGAGCCGACATTCGCCATTAGACGTCCGCCGCCCCTACGGCTGCATGTCGGTTCGACGTTTGCGCGCGCACATTCCGCGGTAATCCGGCCACTTTGATTAGCCGGGGATACCAGGGTTCCATCAGCTGGGCGGAGCACCCCACACATCTGCTTCTCGCGCGGCTTCGCCATCTAATGGTCGGCAGGACCTGCGCGGCAAATCGGGCTACTTAGAGCGCCTACCTCCCCTTAATGGGCCAAATCCCACCATATTGCCCACTGCAATTGTGGGCTACTTTATGGTTGACCCTCCCCGGCCGGATTGGTTCGATCCAAACAAAAATAACCATGAGAAACGGCCGAGAGAGCAGCGCATGAATGCCGCGGAGCTATTGCAGGAAATTTCCGACTATTGCCGCAAGACCGGCCTGGCCGAATCCACTTTCGGCCGGCGCGCCGTCAATGACGGCAAACTGACAAGCCGGCTGCGCAATGGCGGACGGATCACGACCGAGACACTCGATCGTATCCGTACATTCATGACAACCCATATCGACAGCGAAGGCGGCCGCCCCATGATCATCGAGCGCAGCGGACGCACGCCCACGCCGGCATTTGTTCCCGCGGTACCGGCCGCGCCGATTGCCGACAATGACGACCCGCAGCGCAATTTCCGCTTCTTCGACAACCGGCAGAAATATCTGCTGTTTGTGAATACCTGCAGCGAGAAATGGGTGGTGGCCAATCGCGTCACGCTTGAGCTCTCGAACATTCATCCCAAGCCGCCGGCCGTGCGGGTATTCGACGCCGGCATGGGCGACGGCACCGTGCTGACGCGCGTGATGCGCGCCATGCATCACAAATTTCCGACCATGCCCTTCTATATTTCGGGCAAGGAGATCAGCCTCGAAGACATCCGGCTGACGCTCGAGAAGATGCCGGATCGTCTCTACGAGCACCCCGCGACCGTGCTGGTCCTGACCAACATGTATTATTCGGAGGCACCGTGGCTCACCGTGAAATCGCCGGCCGCCGCCAATAGCCTCATCTGGCACGAAGTCGCGTTGACCGGCGACACCTCGCACGATTTCGAAGAGCAGATCACCGGCATGCAGGATTTCCTTGCGGAAAACTGGAAGGCCGGCGTCAGCAGCAAAACCGGAAACCCGGTTTACGAGCGCCCCGTTGTGCTCGTGATCTACCGCGAAGACCACAAATTCCTGCTCGATCCGATCATCCCCAGACGCGGACAGGCACGCGCCGATTTCGATCTCGTTATCGCTTCCCAGCCCTACCGCGCCCGTGCTTCGGCGGAGTTCAAGGCCAGCAAGGTCGTCGCTCCGCTCGCACGCGCGCTCGGACCGGGCGGCCGGCTGATTGCGATCCATTCCGCGGGCGACGATCCCGGAATGGAGATCGTCCAGAAGGTATGGCCGGGCGACAATCCGTTCCAGACGGATCGCCATGCCATCCTGCGCGAGGTCAAGCGCGTTCTCGGTCCGGCAGCACGCGACCTCAACTTCAATACCTACGCCGATAACCGCTCGATCTTCCGCTACGAAATGCATACGCTGCCAAGCGAAGTGACGGGGTCGATCGGCACTTCGACAACGCTCGCTGCATGGAACGCGGCGATCTATGTCGCCCAGATCGAAGATGAACGACTGAACGAAGTCGTGCAGGACAGTCACTATCTGGACGCGACCCGCGAGGTGCTCCGCAAGCATAACGGCCTCTGGTTCAATGACGAATCCTACGTGATCTCGCGCAGGCGCGATTGACATGCCGGCGGCCATCACAGCACCATTGGGTGTTCTGCCCGCAACCGGAGCACCGGAGACGATCCGGCGCATCACCGATTTCCTCCATGGCTTCTCGCTGGAAACGACACGTCCGAAACCTTCGGATGTCGAGGAACTGGCGACCGCACTGCCTGCCGGGACTCGCATTTATCTAAGTGCGCTGCCGAACCGTCCACTGGACGAATTGGCGGATCAGGCGGCGACAGTGCGGGCGTTTGGGCTGGAGCCGGTGCCGCATGTCGCAGCGCGCAGCCTTCAAAGCCGAGACGAGGCTGCCCAATTTTTCGCGCGCCTGCAGGATGAAGCGCGCGTCGCGCATCTGCTGGTGATCGGCGGCGACCGCGGTGATGCGGCCGGCCCGTTTGGCACATCCCTCGATCTGATCGAAAGCGGCCTGCTGCAACGCCATGGCATCCGGCATGTCGGCCTTGCCGGACATCCGGAAGGCCACCCGCGGGTATCGAATGACGTGCTCGATCGCGCCCTGCGCGCCAAGATCGACGCCGCCGAGCAGAGCGGGCTGACCGCGAATATCGTGACCCAGTTCGGCTTCGATGCCGGCGCCGTCATCGCCTGGGTGCGACGACTGCGTGACTACGGCATCGAAAATCCGGTGCGGATCGGCATGGCCGGCCCGACCAGCCTGACCACGCTGTTGCGCTACGCCCAGCGCTGCGGCGTGAAGGCTTCGGCCAGCGGGCTCGCGCGGCACGCCGGCATGATGAAGCATCTATTCGGCGTCAGCGCGCCCGATGCCCTGGTGCGCACAATCGGTGACGCCCGGGCACAGGGCGGGCTTGGCGAAATCGCCGCGCATTTCTTTTCCTTCGGCGGCATCGGCGCCACCGCACGCTGGACTGCGCATGCCGCGCAGGGCCGCCTGACGCTGGGTGGCGAGAGCGGATTCTCCGTCGAGCCTTGAGCGGGGCGGTCAGCCCCTCCGGGTTGATTGGACCGCCCCCACGGGACAGGCCGGAAATCGGCCCGGCGAGGCACCGATGCCGGCTTGCGCCGCCGGCCACCTCGCGCTTGTCATGTCCGTTCCAATGTTTAGAACGTCGACTGTATTGATACGCAGCTCAAGACAGGATGAAAGCGTCCCCATGAATAGTGAGACTTTGGACCGGCTTGCGATCCGCGACGTCATCGAGAACTGGGCCGTCTGGCGCGATGCCAGACTTTGGGACCGCTTCCGCACCGTCTGGCAGGGCGAAGGCAAGATGATGGCCACCTGGTTCCAGGGCACGGCCGACGAATTCATCAAGGTGAGCCAGGAAGGCTACGACAAGGGCGTGCGCATCCTGCATTTCCTTGGCGGCATGAGCATCGATATCGCGGGGAGCCGCGCGATAGCGCAAACCAAGATGACGATCTCGCAGCGCGGCGCCGTCGAGGGCGTGATCTGCGACGTGGTCTGCACCGGTCGGTTCTACGACTTTCTTGAGAAGAAAGATGGCCGCTGGGGCATCGTGCTGCGCCAGCCGATCTATGAGAAGGACCGGCTCGATCCGGTCGATCCGGCGGCAACGCTCAAGCTCGACCAGGATTTGCTGATGCAGTTTCCGGAAGGCTATCGCCACCTTGCCTACATGCAGGCACGCATCGGCTACAATGTGAAGAAGGACATGCCGGGCCTCGATGGCCCGGAGGTCGAAGCGCTCTATGCGCGCGGCGCAAGCTGGCTCGCCGGCAAGCCGCTTTGAAATCCACAATCGTCTCGGAAAAAAAATGCCCGGCTCACGCCGGGCATTTTGTTTTTGCGGCCAGTCAGTTCTTGCCGCTGATCTTGCGCACGAACGGCTCAAAGGCGGCGAGCTGCTGCCTGATGAAGTCGATCGAGGTCTGATCCTTCAATTCATGGGTCTTTTCGTCAAATTTCTGATTGGCGAAGGTCACGATCACTTCCGGCCGGCCGAAGACCAGCGCGTCGAGCGAGACCAGGCATTGCCGCAAATGGTACTGCATGCGCGAACCGCCGAGCAGTGCGATCGACGCCGACTGCAGGGCCACCGGTTTGCCCTTGAACGGCTGGTCCTTCATGCGCGAAACCCAGTCCAGCGCATTCTTGAACGCACCGGGAATGGTCCAGTTGTATTCCGGCGAGGCAATGAGGATGCCGTCGGCAGCGCGGATGGCATCGGCGAAGGCGTTCACTTCGGCCGGGAAACCTTTTTCGTTCTGGATATCCGCATTGTAGTACGGGAAACCGGCGAAGGACGGCGCTGCCGTGAACTTGAAGCTTGCCGGCGCCAGCGACGGCAAGAGCTTGATCAGGGCCGCATTGTAAGAGTCCTTACGCAAGCTACCGCAAATCGTGACGATGTTCAGATCGGACATCTGCCAAAAATCCTCTCAAGATGTGTGTTGAAATCAGGCCTTGCCATGCCGCCCGATGAATGCGGTCATAACCACCATTGCCGACGCTGTCACCCTTCGGCGATTACGGGCTGCCGGAGCAGCAAATTCTCCGTCAGCCCGCGGACTTGAAATAAATTTTGCTGCTCAGCGCTGCTCGATGCCGGCCTT
>JAEWCJ010000147.1 GCA_023390695.1 Pseudomonadota bacterium
TAGAAGCAGTCGACCGGACACACCTCGACGCAGTCCATGTACTTGCACTTGATGCAATTCTCGCTGACGACGTAGGTCATTCCGCAATTTCCGAAAAACGCGTGGTGGTCCCGGCCTCTAACTTATGGTCGCGCGGCGGGCAAGTCACGGGCTGCGGCGAAGCGGCCCGCGGCCGGCCGGCAGCGCATCGCCCCAGCCGAGGCGGCGCGCCAGTTTGTAGAGCAGCCCCTCGCGGCGGGTGACGAGCTGTTCGCCGGCGGTGCCGTCGGCGCGGCAGAGTTTCAGGCTGACGCGGCCGCTGCCGGTCTTCGGCGGGGCGAGGACGCGGCCGGCGATCGCCGCGGCGGGACGGCGGGAAACCGCCAAATAGCTGAATTTCTCGTCCTCCCACGGCACCTCCGCGTGTTTTACCAGCCGATGAATGCGGCTTCGCGCCACCCGTCTGGAAAAATGGCACCAGTCGGGAGCGGTCAGCGGACAGGCCTGCGCATGCGCGCAGGGCGCGACCGGATGCGCCCCCTTGCGGAGAAGAATATTCCGCGCGCGGAGAATTCTGTGCCAGCCGGCCGGCGTGCCCGGCTCGACGACGACCAGCAGGTCCCCGCTTCTCTCCCAGCTTTTTTCAATCAGCCGCTCCGCCTCCCCCACCTCAAGTTCGTTCAGGACATAAGCGATGACCACCAGATCCCGGGCCGGACCATCAGGCAGCGCCTTCGACAGATCGGTATCCAACCAGCCGATCCTCGCTATGGGCGAGACACGCGCGAACGCTTCCCCGTAAGAACATATCGCATTGCTGCGTTCCAACAGCAGGGCATCGGAAAGCGGCCAGAATTGTGCTGCCGCCCATGTCGCGGTGCCGGGACCGGCACCGACATCAAGGACCGACTGCGGTGCGAAATCAGGCCGCAATTCTGCGACGGCCGAGAACACCGCCGAGATCGCGGCAAAGGTCGCGGGCAGACGCGTCGCCAGATAGGCGCGCGCCGCCAGATCGTCCGCGATATGCAGCGCACCGTCACGCGTTTCGCCGCGATAGCGGTCCGAAAGCGTCCGAGCGGCGGCGGCAAGGTCGCCAACGGCAATGTTTTCGAGCGCGGCATCAACGGCCTGACGCAGGGCGGCCGGCAATTCCATGATCAACGCTTCATAACGGTCAATGCTTCATCAAACGATCGATCGCGCGGCGATCGCGCTTGGTCGGGCGGCCGGCACCAGGCTCGCGGCCCATCGACGCGGTCTCGGCGGCGGATTCCGAATCCGGGACGCGGCGGGTTGGCGGCTGCAAATCCTCGAACAGGATACTGGCGTCCTGGGCAGATCCTCGCCGTTCGGAGAAACTTACGACCTTGAGGACGCGCACGCGATCCAGGGCGATGGTCACGACGTCCCCAGCCTTAACCGGCCGGCTGGCCGCATCGATGCGGGTTCCATTGATGCGTACGCATCCCCTGACGGCCAGCGCCGCAGCAGCGGTGCGCGTGCGAACGACGCGCGCATGCCAGAGCCATTTGTCGACCCGCTGGCGGTCCAAGAGAGAGTGCGATCCTTCTCGTTGCCTATTTTCCACCGGACTCGAGTTGCGCCTTCAGCGCGGCGAGCTTGGCAAACGGCGAATTCGGATCCGGCTGCCGCTCCGGGCGCTCCCGGCGCTCGGGGCGTTCGTTGCGGTCGCGCCGGTCGTCATGACGCCCGCGCTTGCCATGATGCTGCGGACGCGACCCATCCCGTTCACCGCGATTTGGACGCTGTCCGCGATGATGCCGTTTCTCGCCCTGCGAGTGACGCGCATCACCGGCAGTCTCCTGCGCGCCATCGCCGGCCTGCGCAGATGCATTCGCATCAGCCGCCGCAGGCGCCCCTTTGCGGCCATGCGGACGAGATCCACGCGCATGGCGCTGACGGTCACGACCTTCGAAACGTCCCGGCCGCCAAACTTCGATCATCTCGGGTTCGGAAGCGGACGCTTGAGCCGAACCGCCATCGGCGGAACCTTCGGCCGGTGCCTCAGTGGGCGTTTCGGCAGACGCGACCGCCGCAGAAACCTGCTGCTCCGGTGTTGCCGGTTCCGCGTCGGCTGCGATCGTCTCCGGTGCCGCCTCGACGTCCGCCGTTTCCGGCGGCGCCCCGAAATGATTGACCGGCAGCAGACTCGGACTGTCGACAACCTCGTGGTGTTCGGGCGCTTCGCTGCCTTCAGCGGCAGCCTTATCCGCCTCTCCGGTATCGGCAGCAGCGTCGGCTGCCGGCGCCGCACGATCCGCGGCATCAGAACCGGAGGCCTCGGCCTCTGCCGCGGGCTGCTCTGCCTCCGGCTCCGGCGGTTTCGGCCGCCGCTCCATGCGATAACCCAGCGCCCGCAGAATGGACGCGAAATCCTCACCCGAGGATCCGACCAGCGAGGTCATTCCGACCGTGACCGTAAATCCGGTGCCGTCCAGCGCACCGGCAGGCTTCACGCCCGGCGCGTTGTCACGCCACGCGAGCGCCGGGCGGATCAGATCGGCAAGCCGTTCCAGGATATCGACGCGAACGGCGCGTTCACCGCACACGCGATAGCCCGCCGCGCGATAAAGCGGCTTGGGAATATCCTTGTTGACCGGAATCGACGTGCGCCCGCTCGCCGCCAGATGCTGGATATCCTCCAGACCCGGCACCTCCGGATTGTCCTGCTTCAGCGCGAAGAGCTGCGTTGCGAGTGCACGCGGGGCCGGCTTCAGCAATTGAGGGATATAAATATGATAGGCGCCGAAGCGCACGCCGTATTTGCGCAGCGTGGCGCGCGCGGGCTGATCGAGGCCTTTCACCTCGTCGGCGACCTTGTGGCGCTCCAGAACGCCGAGCGCCTCGATCAACTGGAATGCGATGCCGCGCGCAATACCGGTCACATCCTCGGCCGCTCCGAGCGCCACCAGCGCTCCCAGCAACTTTTCGATATGTGCCTTGACCCAAAGATCAAGGCGCGCCTGTACGAGGTCGCGCGAGGGACCGGACAATTGTTCGTCGGCGAGAATGCGAACGCGCGGCCGCATGATGTCGTCACCGCCGGTCAATTTGGCCACGGCATCGCCGATCCAGCGCAAGGTGCCGTCCGATGCCAGCGCAAACTGGTCATCAGGCGCCTGCGACAATCGCTGCGCACGTGTTTCGATTTCGCCGGCCAGGGCCTTCTGCGCCGCGGCTGCCAAGGCTTTGCCTTCGGTCGTCCCGGCCGACGAATCGGCAGCAAACCGGAAGCCTTCCAGACGGCCGACAACATGGCCTTCGACCGTCACTTCGCCTGTTTTCGAGATTTCACTTTCCAATGTCGTATTCTCGCGCAACCGCCGCATCAACACGCTGGTTCGGCGATCGACAAAGCGAGCCGTGAGGCGTTCATGCAAGGCATCCGATAATCTGTCCTCAACCGCGCGTGTGACGCCCTGCCAATGTTCCGGATCAGCGAGCCAGTCCGGTCGATTGGCCACGAACGTCCAAGTGCGGACATGTGCGATCCGTGTGGACAGTGTGTCAATATCACCTTCGGTGCGATCCGCCTGCTCCACCTGACGGGCGAACCAATCGGTGGGGATTTTACCCTCCCGCATCAGGAAACCATAGAGGGTCGTGACCAGTTCCGCGTGGTTGGCCGGGGCAATTTTACGGTAATCCGGGACCTGACAGACGTCCCACAATCGCTCAACGGCCTCGCGGGTCCGGGCCAGACCTCGTGTGGCATCGTCGCGCGCGGCATGTTCGAGCACCAGGATGTCTTCGGCAACCGGCGCACGCGTCAGACCCGGTTCGTCCGGGACCATGGCCAGCGCGGCCTGCAATGCACCTATCGACGAGAAATCGAGATCCGAATTGCGCCATTGCAGGATCTTCAGGGGCTCAAAGGAATGTCCTTCGAGCCGTTCGACGAGCTCTTCATCGAACGGCTGGCAGCGGCCTGTCGTGCCGAACGTCCCGTCGCGGGTGGCGCGGCCGGCACGTCCGGCGATCTGGGCGAGTT
>JAEWCJ010000154.1 GCA_023390695.1 Pseudomonadota bacterium
GAATACATCCCGCTGCCGCCCGATCCGGAACTGATCGGTGCGGTGCTGGCTGCGGTCGCCGAGGACAGCCGCGATCTCGTCTGGCGCGATGAATCGATGGGCCGGGTGATGAAGCTCGCCCAGCAGATCGCCGGTTCCGATGCTTCGGTGTTGATCACCGGCGAATCCGGCACCGGCAAGGAAGTGCTGGCGCGCTATGTGCACACGCGTTCGCCCCGCGCCAACAAGCCGTTCATCTGCGTCAACTGCGCCGCGATCCCGGAATCTCTCCTGGAATCGGAATTGTTCGGTCACGAGAAAGGCGCCTTCACCGGCGCGATCGCGCGGCGCATCGGCAAGTTCGAGGAAGCCAATGGCGGGACTTTGCTCCTCGACGAGATTTCCGAGATGGACGTGCGGCTGCAGGCCAAATTGCTGCGCGCGATCCAGGAGCGCGTCATCGACCGCGTCGGCGGAACCAAGCCGGTGCCGGTCGACATCCGCATCATCGCAACCTCGAACCGCAATCTGGTGGAAGCCGCCCGCAACGGGCAGTTTCGCGAGGATCTGCTGTTCCGTCTGAATGTGGTCAATCTGAAGATTCCGCCGCTGCGCGAGCGTCCGCAGGACGTGATCGCGCTCGCCGAGCATTTCGTCGCCAAATACTCGGCTGCCAACGGCCTGCCGGTGCGTCCGCTGGCACCGGACGCGCGCGAGGCTCTTGCAGCCAACCGCTGGCCCGGCAACGTCCGCGAGCTGGAAAACACGCTGCATCGCGCCGTGCTGCTGACGTCGGATGTCGCGATTGGCGTGGACGCATTGATGACACCGGATGGCGGACAATTCGACCCGCCGGGGCATTCCTCGGTTGCTGCACAGGCTGCGCAGACCGCCGAACAGGTGACGCGTTCGCTGGTGGGACGCACGGTGGCCGATGTCGAGCGCGAGCTCATCCTCGAAACGCTCAAGCATTGTCTCGGCAACCGCACGCATGCGGCGAACATCCTCGGCATCTCGATCCGCACCCTGCGCAACAAGCTGAACGAATATTCGAATGACGGCATCGCGGTGCCTCCCCCCGGCAATAGCGGCGACATGCGCTACGCCGGCGTATGACACGAAAAGGCCGGGGCATTTGCTCCGGCCTTTTTTGATTAGCCGCTCAGCCGCCGATCTATAGTCCGAAGGGATAGGTTTCCGGCAGGCCCGGCTCCAGTTCCACCGGCAACGGCGCAACCGCGCAGGTTTCTTCCAGCCAGACATAGCCGTCGAATTGCCGGGGCAGCGACGCGTCGAAATAGTGGCTCGCGAGTTCCGTTTCCGGCCGGTAGATCACGCCGATCGCCCGTTGCAGACGCGGATACAAAAGTTCCTCACGCAATTCGGTATGGCAGCCCTCGCGCAAATCGACGAGGAAGCGTCCGACCCCACTGTCACGGCAAAGTCGCTCATAGCTGTCGTCGTGCGCCGGCCGGACCTGTTTGATTTCCATGGGGCCGTCCCAGTCCGACGCTGCCGCCACCGTGCCACGGTCGGTACCGAAGCCGATCAGCACCGCGTCTGATCCGAAACGCTCACGGCACAATTGTCCGATATTGATCTCGTCGCGCACCAAACCCATCTCGGTGGCCGCCGCATTGCCGATGTGGGAATTGTGTGCCCACACGACGGCTTTCGACTGCGGCCCGCGCCATGCCAGCAGGTGATTGAGGGTATCGAACATGTGCCGGTCACGGAGATTCCACGACTCCGCCGAACTGTAATACATGGTCCGGTAATAGCGCTCGGCCGCCGCGATCAGCCGCGCATTCTGTGCCGCATCCAGGAAATTCTCGCCGTCCTTGTGCTGGTAGTCCAACTGCTTGGCGAGAAGGTCGCGCAACATCGCCACCACGGCCGTTTCGCATTTGCTATAGCCGGAGGTGAGAATCGCCCGCCCATAAGATGCCGGATCGTGCTGCCAGGGCGTGAGACAGCCATAGCGCTCCCGTGCCGCACGAGCCGCATCGGGATCGACTTGATCCAGATAATCGATCACGGCCCGAATTGAGGCGTTCATGTTGTAGATGTCGAGGCCGAAAAAGCCGGCACGCCGCTCAACGGCCAGCGGTTCGTTATGGGCCCGCATCCAATCGACGAAGTCGCGCACCTCCGCATTGCGCCACATCCAGGTCGGGAAGCGGCGGAACGCCGGAGTGCGCGCGACATGAGCCGCCTTGTGGCGCACGTAGCGATCGATCGTTGCGGCATCGGGCCAGTCTGCCTCGACGGCAACCAGATTGAACCCGTGCCGCTCAATCAGCCGCCGCGTGATCGCCGCTCGTGCGCGATAGAATTCCGACGTCCCGTGCGTCGCCTCGCCGAGCAGCACGACGCGGGCCTGCCCGAAGCGGTCGAACAGCTCGCCAAAGGCGTCATCGTCCACATCGGGCAGACGCTCGGCGGCGGCGCGCAACAAGGCGGCGGGCGTTCCGGCCGGCGGACGCCGCAGATGAGCGAATTCCGGCTGAGCGTCTGCGGACGGGTCCGCCCAGCCCTGCGCCCCGACCAGCGGAACGAACTTCACCATTCCGAGATCCTGCTCGCGGAAATCGTTGTCGCCCTCCCGCACGACCTTCACAAGTTCCTGCTCGCGGCCGAGCCTGCCGACCGGAATGACCATGCGTCCGCCGATCTTGAGCTGCTTGCGCAAGGCCTCCGGCACCTGCGGCCCGCCCGCAGCAACAATAATGGCGTCGAACGGCGCCGCCTCGGGCCAGCCCAGGGTCCCGTCGCCCTGACGCAGCTCGATGTTGTGGTAGCCAAGCGTCTTGAAACGCGTCGAAGCCGTTTCCATCAAGGCGCGATGACGTTCGATCGTGAAAACCCTGGCCGCGATACGGCTCAGCACCGCCGCCGCATAACCCGAGCCCCGTCCCGATATCGAGCGCCCGGTCGCCCGGCTTCACTTCGGCCGCTTCGAGCATCACCGCAACGATGTACGGCTGCGAGATCGTCTGGCCTTCCCGGATCGGCAGCGGGCTGTCCTCATAAGCGAATTCCTCCAGCCCTTCCTCCACAAAGACCTCGCGCGGGACCTGCCGCATCGCCTCGAGGACGCGGGGATCGGTCACGCCGCGGCCCGCGATCTGCAGGGTCACCATGCGGTCGCGCTCGGCCGATGTGTCAGGGAACGGGTCGGCTGTCTGAGCCATACGGGCCGAACGTGCGGCGCCGCCGGCGGTTCCAATCCAAAGCTCAAGCCCCGCCATTTCCGGCGCGCCGGGCGGGTTTCGGCATTTTCCCGATCTGTGGCAAAGTCCGTCATGACCATCATTTATAAAATCTGTCCCATGAATATGTGGGACGAAGCCAAACGGGTCGGCGTCTTCGCCGGCGCGCCGGTCGATCTCGCCGACGGCTACATCCACTTCTCCACCGCCGGGCAAGTGCGCGAGACCGCCGCCAGGCATTTCGCAGGACAAACCGATCTGATCTTGCTGTGGGTCGAGAGCGAAACGCTGGGTGACAAGCTGAAATGGGAGCCCTCGCGCGGCGGCGCCTTGTTTCCCCATCTCTATGACACGCTCGACGTGGCGCATGTCACACGCGCTGTCCCCCTGCCGCTGGGCGGCGACGGGAAACATATCTTTCCCGATCTCGCCTAGATGTCCTCGCCTTGGCCGCGCTTGTCGCGGACAGGACGACACCTAGCGAAAGACACCTGGCGAAACAAAAAAGGCCGGAGCTTGCGCCTGAGCCGTTAACGGCCGCCATGCTAGCTTGAACGCGACCGCCCGGTGCCGCGACCAACCAATTCACTTTCCGGACCATTGGATATGCGTATCGCCCTTCCCCTGATCGCCGCCGCGCTTGCCGCCACGCTTGCCCCCTTGCCCGCGCAGGCTTCCAGCTACAAGGATTTCCGCGATTGGTGGGCGGCCTGCGACAATCTCCGCAACTGCTCAGCCTACGGCTTCGACACCGAAATGTCCGGGGGCACCTATCTGCGCATCGAGCGCGGCGGCGCGCCGGACGCGCAGCCGGAAATCACCGTCACCACCGATGTGGGCGAAGGCGTCACGTTCAGGCTGTCTTTCGACGATCCCGCCCTGCCCGGCTTGCCGGCCGACCTGCTTCAAAGCGAGGAAGGCGAAGGCCATGGCTTGCGCCGCGCACAGATCGGCGCCGGTCAAGGCGAGACGCTGATTGCCTCCCTTCGCAAGGCCAAGCAGCTCATCGTTACCCGTGTCGATCCGCCCGGCCGCAAAAGCGATCCGGTGGTGTCCAGGGTTTCGCTGAACGGCGCCGTCGCCGCCCTGCTGTGGATCGACGACCAGCAGAAGCGCCTGGGCACTACGACCGCGCTCATCCGGCGTGGTGACAAGCCGGCCTCGACCATTCCGCCGCAGCCGACGGCCCCGGCCATCATTCCGGCCAACGGCCTCACCGGCGACGCCGCGGACAAAAAGCCTTCGCCACGTGACGAAGCGGCGGTGAAAAAGAAGGGCCTGCAACTCTGCGGTGAGGGCGACAAGGGCGAATTCGACAGCGCGACCGCGCTATCCGCCGACACTTGGCTCTACGGCTTCCGGTGCCCGGACTCCAGCGGTGCCTACAACTTCGCCTATACGTTTCTGATCGCCAAGGCCGGGCAATCTCAGTCGGCGCGCGCCGCGCAATTCCGCTGGCCGGTAAAGATCGGCGACGCGCAGAACGATGCCGGTAACGACGCCTTCGTCATCAACGCCGATTTCTCGAATGCCGACATGACCATGCGCACCTTTTCGAAAGGCCGCGGCATCGGTGATTGCGGCACCGAGCAATCCTGGGTCTTCGACGGCAAGGCATTCCGGCTCGCCGAACTGAAGATGATGGCAAACTGCAAGGGCGTTCCGGCGGACGACTGGCCGACCTTGTACCGCGCCGATGTCAAAAAATAACGCCGGCCCGGCGCATCGGCGCAGGCCTTGTTTTCGCGCGGGGGAGCCTGGCCGTTTGGCCCGGCGGCTTCGCTTCACGCCGGCATTTCGCAAACAATTCTAAAGTATACAGACTTTACAAGTCTTATAATCTGACTCCAAAATCAAGTAGCTCAAAATAGTGCTTGCGGTAGCCTTTGTATATGCCTATGGTGATCAAGTAATACTTGCCGTCGAATACTCGACCCCTTAACAATTCCCAAACAGGGAATGGGGTCGATCATGGATTCGCGTCACAAGAGTTTTCTGGCCGCTACAGCCGCTGCGATTTGCGTCATTTCGCCGGCCTTCACCGAACAATCAGTCGCTCAGGACGGAACGGTCTCGCTCGACGAGATTCTCGTCACCGCCGCGCGTGCCGACCGGCGGGTGTCGGACACGCCGGCGACGGTCAACATCATTGACCGCGCCGATATCGAGAAACAGCTTGCGTTCGGCAACAACCCGGCCGCGCTGCTTGCCAAGGTCATCCCGGGCTATTCCGTCAACACGCAGACGATTTCCAGTGCCTCGGAGAGCTTCCGCGGCCGCGATCTTCTCATCAT
>JAEWCJ010000212.1 GCA_023390695.1 Pseudomonadota bacterium
TGTCATCGCCCGCGAAAGCGGGCGATCCAGTCAACACCTTGCTTTCCGTGGATACTGGATGCCTCGCTTTCGCGGGGCATGACAAGAGCGTTGGGCGGATTTCTTTGAATAGGCCGTAGCCCGCATGGAGCGAAGCGGAATGCGGGAGCGGCATCCAGCCAGACAATTCCCAGATTACGCTACGCTCCATCCAAGCTACGACTTGCCAATCATCCACTCCGCTCGCCGAAATCCATCATGGATTCGTCGACATCGCCCGCCCAATCGGCCGACAAAAGACCGCGCCTAACATAGGCGTGAAAAGACGAATAAGGCCAGTCACGCGCCCGGCTGACCAGCTTGTGCTTGACCGGATTGAAGTGCACGTAGTCGACGTGCCGCTCGAAATCGCTCTCGCTCCGAATCGTGTGTTCCCAGAAACGCCGTTGCCAAAGCGCGTATTCGCCGTTGCGATGACGCCTGACGGGCGCGCCCGCGGTCACAAGCCGATGCGTGAAATATGCCTTGATCCGCTTCCAGCGTGCAGAGAAATCAGAATCGCCAGACGGCAACGTCCAGATCGCATGCAAGTGGTCCGGCAGGATGACGATGGCATCGATCGCGAAGGGACGCTCTTGCCGCGCGGTCCGGAACGCCATCCGCAAGATGTCTATATGTTGCACCAGCAAGGACGATGACCGGTCGGCAAGCGTGACCGTGAAGAAATAGGTGCCGCCTGGAACGAAGCTGCGCCGGTATCTGACCATCTGCGCAGCTTATCCCGGATTTCGCTTCGCTCCATCCAGCTACAGTGCTCCGACAGAACATTGTAGCCCGCATGAAGCGGAGCGGAATGCGGGAGCGACAGAACGATTCGATTGGCTTGCCCCGGATTTCGCTTCGCTCCATCCGGGCTACAAGTTGCGACGCTGGGCCGTCACGCCTCCCCTGCCGGCACGGCGTCCAGCAGCCCGCGCCGCTGCAGCAGCGCGTCCGGCGTCGGCAGCCTGCCGCGAAAGGCGAGATAGGCGGCGTCCGGATCGCGGGAGCCGCCGGCGGCTTAGATATTATCGCGCAGCTTTTTCGCGGTTTCAGGATCGAAGATGTCGCCTGCCTCCTCGAAGGCGCGGAAAGCGTCAGCATCCAGCACCTCGGCCCACATGTAGCTGTAATAGGCCGACGAATAGCCATCGCCGGAAAACACATGCTGGAAATGCGGCGAGCGGTGCCGCATCACGATCTCCTCCGGCATGCCGATGCGCTCAAGCGCCGCCTTCTCGAACGCCGGCACATCCAGCGCGTCGGCGCTGTCCAGCGAGTGATAGTCGAGATCGACCAGCGCCGACGACACATACTCGACCGTGGCGCAACCCTGATTGAAGGTGCGCGCCGCGAGCAGCTTCTGCAGCAGCGCTTCCGGGATCGGCTCGCCGGTCTTGTGATGCACGGCGAAGCGGCGCAGCACCTCCGGCCGTTCCAGCCAGTGCTCGTAGAGCTGCGAGGGCAATTCGACGAAATCGCGCAGCACGCTGGTGCCGGAAATCCGCGGATAGGTCACGTCCGACAACAGGCCGTGCAGGCCATGGCCGAATTCGTGGAACAGCGTGCGGGCGTCGTCGAAGGACAGCAGGGTCGGCTCGCCGTCCGCCGCCTTGGAGAAATTCATGACGTTGACGACGAGGGGCCGTATGTCGACCGGAGCGCGGTCAGCAAAAGTGGGTACCGGTTTTGCGGCCGACCGCGCTCCTGCTTCTTGACTCGGCGCGCAATCCTGGCGGCCGACCGGTGCCCACTCAGCCTGATTGCGCGCCAGCTTCTCCTGGTCGCGCAGGGTGGTCATCCAGGCGCCGGAATGCTTCGAGGTGCGCGCGAAATAATCGCCGAAGAACAGGCCGATGAAGCGGCCGTCCGCACCGGTCACCTCCCACACGCGCACGTCCGGATGCCAGACCGGCACATCGCGGCGCTCGCGAAAGCTCAGCCCGAACAGCCGCTGCGCGGTGTCGAAGGCGGCCGCGATGATCTTCTCCAGCTGGAAATAGGACTTGATGGTCGCCTCATCGACGTCGTGCAGCCGCTTGCGCAGCTTCTCGGCGTAATAGCGCCAGTCCCAGGGCGCGAGATGGAAATTGCCGCCCTCCTCCTGCACCAGCGCCTGCATGGCGTCGCGGTCGGCCAATGCGCGGGCGCGGGCGCGCGGCCAGACCTCAGCGAGCAGGCCGCGCACCGCCTCCGGCGTCTTCGCCATCGAATCGTCGAGCCGGTAATGCGCAAAGGTTGGGAAGCCGAGCAGCCGCGCGCGCTCGGCGCGCAGCGCCACCATCTCGGCGATGATCGCCTTGTTGTCGGTCGCCCCGCCCTTGTCGCCGCGCGCGATCCAGGCCTTGAAGATCTTCTCGCGCAGGTCGCGGCGGGCGGAGAATTGCAGGAACGGCTCGACGCTGGAGCGCGACAGCGTGATCACGTGCTTGCCCGTGAGGCCGCGTTCCTCGGCCGCCGCCCGCGCCGCCGCCACCACGAAATCCGGCAGGCCGGCGAGGTCGTCCCCGCCCTCGAGCACCAGCGTGTAATCGCGCTCGTCGGCGAGCACGTTCTGGCTGAAGGCGGTGCCCAGCTCCGCCAGGCGTTCGCCGATCGCCGCCAGACGCGCCTTCGTCTCCGCCGGCAGATGCGCGCCGCTGCGCCGGAAGGCGGTCATGTAGCGGTCGAGCACCCGCTCCTGCTCGGGGCTGAGGCCGGAGCCGGCGCGCTGGCGCCACACCGTCTCGATGCGGCGGAACAGCGGCTCGTTGAGGTTAATGGCGTTCTGATGCGCGGAGAGCCTGGGCGCCATCTCGCGCTCGATCCGCATGATCGCATCGTTGGTGTGGGCGCCCGCCAGATTGAAGAAGGCGCTGGCGATCCGATCCAGCATCCGTCCGCTGGTCTCCAGCGCCAGGATGGTGTTGTCGAAATCGGGCGCGGCGCTCTGGCCGGCAATGGCGTCGATCTCGGCCCGATGCTCCTCCATGGCGCGCGCGAAGGCGGGCTCGAAATGCTCGGGCCGGATCGCCGCGAAGGGCGGCACGCCGTCAGGCCCGGGCCAGGGCTGGAGGAGCGGATTGGCTGCGGCGGATTGTGTCATGATTTGGATGTCCGGGGGCGGGAGCGAGATGAATAAGCCCTGAAATGGGGCCTTTCGCCCGGCAAATCCAGACTTGATCGGCCGGGCTCTTTCGACGACATTGCCGCCGCGACGCAGGAGAGACTTCCGTGACCACAGCGACCAAGCCGGCCTCCGGCCGCCACATCAACTGGCTGAACGTCCTGACCGTGGTCAGCGCCGCGATTCTCATCTCCGCCGAGGTCTTCGGCGTCGCCTTCGCCGCCGGCTGGGCCGTCGCCAACCTCTTCCAGCTCGGCGACACGGTGGCGCTCGGGCTGCAGGCCCTGTTCTTCCTGATCGGCCTCTACGTGATGGTGCAGTTCGTGCTCAACGCCAAGAAGGTCGAGCCCTTCACCGCTCCCAACTGAACGCGCGCCGCCGCGCGGCGGCGGCTCTCCTCGCTCGCCGTTCGCTCGCCCGGATTTTTTCCGCCGAGAATCCTGTGTGCAGGCAAATCAATGCTTGCATCAGCCCTCTACATTTCTTATTTGCAGCTCGCCCAAATTCGCACGTGCCTGTGGACGTGTGTCGGTCGGTGGGCGTCCGGACAAGAGGCCGGATAGCCGCCTAAGGAAGGGAGCTACCTTCCTTGCATCAGCGACCGGCAGCCGGAGGCGAAACCGGCATACCCCGCTCTCAACGGGGGACGCGTCTTAAAGCAACGACGGAGCGGGCTTCTTGGTTTCTGCCGGCTGTCCAAAAGCCGGTGCTGTAGCCGAAGAGGCTTGTCCTTCATTGCCAGGTGTGCGGAACGGGACCTCCCTTTCCAATCCAAGGCAGCACAGTCGGGTCGTGACCCGACGCTTGTCGCGCTTCCATCGCGCGAAGGCGTCTTTCGCGGACCGGCACCATCGCGGACGGCACAGCCGTCCCTGAGCCGTTTTGGAGAGTGGAAATGAC